>NZ_RCOD01000103.1:0-9992 GCF_004307505.1 Pseudomonas sp. Sample_11 | reverse complement strand
TGTCCGGCGCCACCATCACCGGTGACGGCCGCATTGCGCTGATTCTCGATGTTCCAAGCATGCTCAAGCGTTACGCCACAAAGCGTATTTGAATCCGGGGCGGCGGCGCGATGACGCGCCGCTGCACCTAATGGAGTGTTTATGGCAGTCAAAGTCCTGGTGGTGGACGATTCGGGTTTTTTCCGCCGCCGCGTCTCGGAAATTCTTTCGGCGGATCCGAGCATCCAGGTGGTCGGCACGGCCACCAACGGTAAAGAGGCGATCGATCAGGCCATGGCCCTCAAGCCTGACGTGATCACCATGGACTACGAGATGCCGATGATGGACGGCATCACGGCAGTGCGGCACATCATGCAGCGCTGCCCGACCCCGGTGTTGATGTTCTCCTCGCTGACGCATGAAGGCGCGCGGGTAACCCTCGATGCGCTGGACGCCGGCGCGGTGGATTTCCTGCCGAAGAATTTCGAAGACATCTCGCGCAACCCCGAGAAGGTCAAGCAACTGCTTTGCGAGAAAGTCCACAGCATCTCGCGCAGCAATCGTCGTTTCAGTGCCTACAGCGCGCCGGCTCCCGCCGCTGCGCCAGCGCCGACGCCTGCTCCGGCAGCGTCGAGCTACGGCAGCCTCACGAGCCACAGCAGCCCTGTCCCGGCACGTCCGGCACCTGCGCCTGCGCCTGCCCGTGCATCCGCTGCCAGCGCTTCGTCGCCGGCTCCGAAACGCAAAGCCTACAAACTGGTTGCCATCGGCACTTCGACGGGCGGCCCGGTTGCGCTGCAACGCGTACTGACGCAGTTGCCGGCGAACTTCCCGGCGCCGATCGTGCTGATCCAGCACATGCCGGCGGCGTTCACCAAAGCGTTTGCCGAACGTCTCGACAAGCTCTGCCGTATCAGCGTCAAGGAAGCCGAGGATGGCGACATCCTGCGTCCGGGCCTGGCGCTGCTGGCGCCGGGTGGCAAGCAGATGATGATCGACGGCCGTGGCGCGGTGAAGATTCTGCCGGGTGACGAACGTCTGAATTACAAGCCGTGCGTGGACATCACTTTCGGTTCTGCAGCCAAGTCCTACGGCGACAAAGTTCTGGCAGTGGTGCTGACCGGCATGGGCGCCGACGGCCGCGAAGGCGCGCGTCTGCTCAAGCAGGGCGGCAGTTCGGTGTGGGCGCAGGACGAAGCAAGCTGCGTGATCTACGGCATGCCGATGGCCATCGTCAAAGCCGATCTGGCTGACGCCGTGTATGGTCTGGACGACATCGGCAAGCACATCGTCGAGGCGTGTATCTGATGGATGTTCTCAGCCTTATCGGCCTCATCATGGCGTTCGTCGCCATCATCGGCGGCAACTACCTTGAAGGCGGCCACCTCGGCGCGCTGGCCAACGGCCCGGCAGCGCTGATCGTGCTGGGCGGCACGGTCGGTGCTGCGCTGCTGCAATCGCCGATGAGCGCGTTCAAGCGCGCTATGCAGATTCTCGGCTGGATCTTCTTTCCGCCGCGTGTCGACCTGGCCGGCGGCATCGACCGCGTAGTCAATTGGAGCCTGACGGCGCGCAAGGAGGGCTTGCTCGGCCTCGAAGGCGTGGCCGACGCCGAACCTGACAGCTATTCGCGCAAGGGGCTGCAACTGCTGGTCGACGGCGCCGAGCCGGAAGCCATTCGCAGCATTCTCGAAGTGGATTTCTACACTCAGGAATCCCGCGATATCGAAGCGGCCAAAGTGTTCGAAAGCATGGGCGGCTACGCGCCGACCATCGGCATCATCGGTGCGGTGATGGGCCTGATTCACGTGATGGGCAACCTCGCTGATCCGTCGCAACTGGGTAACGGCATTGCCGTGGCGTTCGTCGCGACCATCTATGGCGTGGCCAGTGCCAACCTGATCCTCTTGCCGGTCGCGGCCAAGCTCAAGTCCATCGCGTTGCGGCAGTCGCGTTATCGCGAAATGTTGCTGGAAGGAATTCTGTCGATCGCCGAAGGTGAAAACCCTCGTTCCATTGAGTTGAAGCTGCAAGGCTTCATGGACTAAGGGAATAACCTCATGGCTCGTCGTCGCCACCAGGAAGAACACGTCAATCACGAGCGCTGGCTCGTGTCCTACGCGGATTTCATCACTTTGCTGTTCGCGTTTTTCGTGGTGATGTACTCGATCTCGTCGATCAACGAAGGCAAGTACAAAGTCATTTCCGAAGCGCTGATCGGCGTGTTTACCGACTCCGACCGCTCGCTCAAACCGATTCCGATCGGCGACGAACGACCGAAAACCGTGACCCCGGCCAAGCCGCTGGTCAAGGATGCCGAGCAGGTCGACGCCGGTATATCCGGGGCCAGCGATCCGCTGAAAAGCATCGCCGATGACATCAGCGCCGCCTTCGGTGATTTGATCAGCTCCAACCAGATGACCGTGCGCGGCAACGAGTTGTGGGTCGAGATCGAGCTCAATTCCAGCCTGTTGTTTGGCAGCGGCGACGCCATGCCGAGCGACATCGCGTTCAACATCATCGACAAGGTCGCGGCGATCCTCAAACCGTTCGACAACCCGATCCACGTCGAAGGCTTCACCGACGATCAACCGATCCGCACCGCGCAGTACCCGACCAACTGGGAACTGTCCTCGGCGCGTTCGGCGAGCATCGTGCGCATGCTCGCCATGCAGGGTGTGAACCCTGGACGACTGGCGTCGGTGGGCTACGGCGAATTCCAGCCAGTGGCCAACAACGCCACGGTCGAAGGCCGGGCGAAGAACCGTCGCGTGGTGCTGGTGGTGTCGCGCAATCTCGATGTACGCCGCAGCCTCACCGGCACCGGAACCGCCAATGCGCAACCGGATGCGGCGTTGAAGCGCGCTGGCACACAAACTGCACCGACCCCGGTCAAGACGCCGGGACGCGAGAGTGCCGTCAATTCTCCGTCGCCCGCATTAACACGCTGAAGCATGTCTCGGCCAATCAACCTGGCCGGGAGGAACGAACTGAATGAGAGTCTGGGCAGTCGCCAATCAAAAGGGTGGTGTCGGTAAAACCACATCCTCCATCGCTTTAGCCGGATTGCTGGCCGAGGCGGGCAAGCGCGTGGTTGTGGTCGATCTCGATCCGCACGGCTCGATGACCAGCTATTTCGGCTACGACCCCGACAGCCTGGAACACAGCAACTACGACCTGTTTCTGCACAAGGGCAGCGTGCCGCAAGGCCTGCCGGGGCAGTTGCTGTTGTCGACCAGCGACGAACGGATTTCCCTGCTGCCATCGAGCACTGCACTGGCCACCCTTGAGCGGCAGTCGCCGGGGCAGAGTGGCCTGGGCCTGGTGATCGCCAAGAGTCTGGCGCAGCTGTGGCAGGACTTCGACTACGCAATCATCGACAGCCCGCCATTGCTCGGTGTGCTGATGGTCAACGCCCTCGCGGCGAGCCAGCAATTGGTGATCCCGGTGCAGACCGAGCACCTCGCCGTGAAAGGTCTGGAGCGCATGGTCAACACCCTGGCGATGATCAATCGTTCGCGCAAACAGCCGTTGCCGTTCAGCATCGTGCCGACGCTGTTCGACCGCCGCACGCAGGCCTCGATGGGCACTTTGCGCGTGCTGCGTGACAAATTCCCCGAAGACATCTGGCACGGCTACATCCCGGTCGATACTCGTCTGCGCGACGCCAGCCGGGCGGGCGTCACGCCTTCGCAATTCGACGGCAAGAGCCGTGGCGTGCTGGCCTACCGCGCATTGCTCAAGCACCTGCTCGCGCAGCAACTTGTTCCGCAGGTGGCCTGAGCATGATCCTTATTCGTGTAGGAGCTGCCGAAGGCTGCGATCTTTTGATCTGGCCTGTCAGTGCTCCTGAAAAGATCAAAAGATCGCAGCCTTCGGCAGCTCCTACAGGGAGTCGCGCATGAACCGGCCGGTGAAGCTGACTTCACGTCCGCAACAGGCCTTGCAGTCCTATCTGGAAGACCTGTTGCTCGACCTGCCCGAGGACTTGCCTGCGTCGGTCGAAGCGCTGCCGCCAGTCGTCGAACCGGCGCAGCCTGATGTGGTGGAAAGCACCGAGGCCATGGACGAGTTTCAGGCAGCGGTGCTGGAAGAGCAGGCCCGTGACGCGCAGAAATCTGCCGGCCCGGTCGCCGCGCCCGCTGCTGCCCCGGTGGCCAAAGCACCGGTGGCGCTGATCGATGAACCGCGCGCGCCGCTGTCGACCTTGGCGCCGCTGCTGCAAACACAGTTATTGACCGTGCCGGAACCCGAACCGGAGCCAGAACCCGCGCCGCAGATTGCTGAGCCGCAGGTGCTGGTCCCGCCGCTGGTCGAAGTGCATCTGCCGCCGAACAACCCGCCGCCACCGGTCGAGCCCGATGGCCGTCCGGCCTGGGCTGCCGAAGCCTTCGAATGCTTGCTGTTCGATGTTGCCGGGTTGACCCTGGCGGTGCCGCTGGTGTGCCTTGGCTCGATCTATTCGCTGGCCGGCCACGAGCTGACGCCGCTGTTTGGCCAGCCGGAGTGGTTCCTCGGCATTCTGCCGAGCCAGGCCGGTAATCTGAAAGTCTTGGACACCGCGCGTTGGGTCATGCCGGATCGTTACCGCGATGACTTCCGGCAGGGCCTGCAATACGTGATTTCGGTACAAGGTTACGAGTGGGGGCTGGCGGTGCATCAGGTCAGCCGCTCGTTGCGCCTGGACCCGAATGAAATCAAATGGAGAAGTCACCGGGGTCAGCGGCCATGGCTCGCCGGCACCGTGATCGAGCACATGTGTGCATTGCTTGATGTATCCGCACTGGCCGAGTTGATCGCCAGCGGCGGGGCAAAGCACTTGAGTGGCAACAAGCCGCTACATAAACCGACATAGCAGCCGACATAACAATCAGGCGATGGCATTTTCCAGTGCCACCACACAGAACACACACCGCCCGGGGCGGTTTTTTCGAGGGGTCAGGGTATGAGTAGTCAGGCGTCGAATGCAAAAGGTTCTGAAGATCCGATCCTGCAATGGGTGACCTTCAAACTGGATAACGAAACCTACGGCATCAACGTGATGCGCGTGCAGGAAGTGCTGCGCTACACCGAGATCGCGCCGGTACCGGGTGCACCGAGCTACGTGCTGGGCATCATCAACCTGCGCGGCAACGTGGTCACCGTGATCGACACCCGTCAGCGCTTCGGCCTGCACAGCGGCGAGATCAGCGACAACACCCGTATCGTCATCATCGAAGCCGACAAGCAAGTCGTCGGCATCATGGTCGACAGCGTCGCCGAAGTGGTTTACCTGCGTCAGTCGGAAATCGAAACCGCACCGAACGTCGGTAACGAAGAGTCGGCCAAGTTCATCCAGGGCGTGTGCAACAAGAACAACGAACTGCTGATTCTGGTCGAGCTGGACAAGATGATGAGCGAAGAAGAATGGTCGGAACTGGAGAGCATCTGATTTGATTCTCGAGGTTGCGGTAATTGTTCTGTTCCTGTTCTGGGCCGGTACGCTGGCGATGTTCGTCTCGTACATCAAGGCGCAGCGGGTGATCGCTGCGCAGCAGGCTCAGGGCGACGCGCTGCGTGATCAGCGCATCAAGGACCTGGCCAAACGCGTCGACGACTACCAGAACGGCAACGTGCGCATGGGCGAAGCTCTGCACGAGTTGCGCGTGGTGGTGAGTCCGTTGCCGGACAAGATCGTTGCACTGGAACAACGCGACCCATCGAGCCTGTCATTCGCCCAGGCGGCGAAACTGGTGGGCATGGGCGCCAGCGTCGATGAACTGACTCAGTCGTGCGGGTTGACCCAGGCTGAGGCGGAGTTGATGCGCAAGCTTCACAAAAGCAGCTAGTAGCTTCGAGCTTTTAGCGGCAAGCAAGATCAAAAGATCGCAGCCTTCGGCAGCTCCTACAGGGGAAACGCTAATCCCGATGTAGGAGCTGCCGAAGGCTGCGATCTTTTGCTTTTAAGTCTTAATAATCATCGCCGCGCAGGGTCACATCTTTCTCGACCATCGGCGCGTTCGGGTCTTGTCCCTCGGGGAATTTGCCTTTCAGGTTCCAGGCAAACGCGATGATCTCGGCGATGGTGCGATAGAGCTCTTCGGGGATGCTGTCGCCCAGTTCCATCCGCGCCAGCAGGCGCACCAGTTCAGGGTTCTCGTAGATCGGCACTTCGTAATCGCGGGCGATGCGCAGGATTTCTTCGGCCAGTTCTTCGTCGCCCTTGGCGGTGAGGGTCGGGGCGTGGTTGCCGTCGTATTTGAGGGCGATGGCCTGGCGTGGGGCAGTGGAATCGTTCATGCGGTTTCGTCGACCCAGCGGTGTTCGAGGCGGGTTTGGTTGCCTTGCGGCGGCGTGCCGTGGTGGCAGTCGAGGTCGCCGACGTTGAGCCCGGAATCGAGCAGGCGCTGGCGCAAGGCAAACAGATTGTTTTCGATCAGGTCAGCGGTGTACGGACGCTCGGCCCACAGCTGACTGGACAGGCTGCCGGCGATCAGTTGCGCCTGAATCTGCATCGGCCCGAGCGGTTCCAGATCGAAGGCCAGATCGACGCGCCACAGTTGCTGCTTGGCTTCGCGCTCATCGCGGCGTTCGTGTGGCTGCGGCTCGCGCTCCGGCGCATCTTCACGCTGGAACTTGACCTGCAACGGCACGATGTCCTGCAAATTGCGCATCGGGATTTCCAGCTGCCAGGTGCTGAGCAGGCGGCCATCGTCGGTGACGCCGGTCTGTTCCAGGCTCGACAGCTGATGGCTTTGCAGGCGCGACACCGCTGCGGCGGCGAGGCGCAGCAGTTGTTCGAGATCACCTTCGCCTTCGAGTTTTGCCAGCAGTCGTTCGGGCAATGGGAAACTGCTCGGTACCGGTTTGGCGCTGACCTGGCCGAGGGTGCCGAGGGCGTTCCGGACGAAACTCGGCAGTGCCTGCGCCAGGGTATTGGCGGCGATGATCGCATTGAAATTGGTGTTGCTTGGCAGGCCCGGGGTCAGTTGCGCGATCAGCTTGAGCAGGTCGGCTTTCATGTCCGGGGCGAGCGTGGGATTTTGTCCACCGAGCAATTTCGCTTCGAGGAACGCGCCGCTATTGGCCAAGGCAAGCGCCACGCCTTTGGCGGTGCTCATTTGCTGCACGTCCGGCAGGCTGGCGAGCAGCTTTTCGACCACCGCGCGCAGATCGGCCGAGGTCTGGTCAGTGGTAGGCGGCAGATTTTGCAACATCTTCAGCAGGCCATCGAGCGAGCCCTGGCGACTTTGCTGACCGAGCAATTGCTGACTCACCGCCAGTTGTTCCTGACGGCTGCTCAGTGGCACGAATTTGAGGGTCTGCGCATCCTGCACTTGCGCCGACAACAGGGTGCCGATGCGCAGCGGCTGCGGGCTGTCGACGGTCAAGGTGCTGCCGCTCAATGCGGTGTTGAGCAGGGTGACCATCGAGCGAAATACCGCCGCTTGCCCCGGCGTCTGCGGCAGTGCCTGCGAGGTCACGACTTTGCCTTGCAGCAAGGTGCCGGCGGGCAATTGCGCGGTATCGATGCGGGTCAGGGTGGCGACGCTGCTGGCGATCGCTTGCTGCACGGTGATTGCCAGATTGCCGGCCGACGGCTGAGTGATCGCCAGGTTGGTGCCCTGTGGCAACGGCAGGTTGCTGCTGGCCTGTACGGTGGTCTGACGGCCGCTGTCGAGGGTCACTTTGAGCAACAATTCAAAGGTCTGATCGGCCTGCTTGAGCGACAACACCTCAGCCTTGGCGCTTTGCCCCGCGCTTATCAAGCCCTCGACCGGCGTCAGCAGCTTGAGCAGTTCACCCATCTGCGGGCGAGCGCTCGCCGGCACGGTGGGCGGCAGCGGGAGGATGTTCATTTCGCCTGTCATACGCGGACACAACCTGAGGAAATTGCGCTCTTGAGAGTAAGGCACGGCATGTATAATGCCGCGCGTCGTGCGCTTCGTTCAAAAAACCTGGCAATTGTTTGATCCAGCTCGCCAGTTCGAGCGATCAAAGCATCTATGCTGCATCTCTTTAACGGCCGCTCCAGAGCCGACTTGAACCGTATAAGGCCCGTGATCCCTTGACCAGTCCTGTCCTGCAAACCGTTGCCCTGGCGTGTGAACGCGATCTGCGGCTGCTTTTCGAAAACCTCGAATTGCGCCTGGCCAGTGGCGACATGGTGCAGATCAGCGGCCCCAACGGCAGCGGCAAGACCAGTCTTTTACGTCTGCTCGCCGGTTTGATGCAACCCACCGATGGCCAGGTGCTGCTCAATGGTCAGCCGCTCAACGAACAACGCAGCGAACTGGCGCGAAACCTGTTGTGGATCGGCCACGCCGCTGGCATCAAGGATCTGCTCACTCCCGAAGAAAACCTGTCGTGGCTGTGCGCCTTGCATCATCCCGCCGAACGCGAGGCGATCTGGCAGGCGCTGGCGGCAGTAGGATTGCGCGGTTTCGAAGATGTTCCCTGCCACAGTCTTTCTGCCGGCCAACAGCGCCGCGTGGCACTGGCGCGGTTGTATCTGGACAGCCCGCCGTTGTGGATTCTCGACGAACCGTTCACCGCGCTGGACAAGCAGGGCGTCGCTCAGTTGGAAGAGCATCTGGCCGGCCACTGCGAACGCGGCGGCCTGGTGGTGCTGACCACCCACCACACCCTGAGCCGCATGCCGGCCGGTTATCGCGACATCGATCTGGGGAAATGGGCGGTATGAGCGTCTTCGGCCTGCTGCTTGCCCGGGAATCGCGACTGCTGTTCCGCCGCCCGGCGGAGCTGGCCAATCCGCTGATTTTCTTTGCCATCGTCATTGCCCTTTTCCCGCTGGCCGTCGGCCCGGAAACTCAAGTCTTGCAAAACCTGTCCCCGGGGTTAGTCTGGGTGGCGGCGTTGTTGGCGGTCCTGCTTTCGCTGGATGGATTGTTTCGCAGTGATTTTGAAGATGGCTCGCTGGAACAGTGGGTCCTTTCGTCGCACCCGCTGCCGCTTCTGGTCCTGGCCAAGGTGCTGGCACACTGGCTGTTCTCCGGTCTGGCACTGGTGCTGCTGTCGCCTTTGCTGGCGCTGATGCTCGGGTTGCCGGCCGCGTGCCTGCCGGTGCTGCTGCTGTCGTTGTTGCTGGGCACGCCAGTGTTGAGCCTGCTCGGTGCAGTCGGCGCGGCGCTGACGGTCGGCCTGAAGCGCGGCGGCCTGTTGCTGGCGCTGCTGATTCTGCCGTTGTACATCCCGGTGTTGATCCTTGGCAGCGGCGCGTTGCAAGCGGCGCTGCAAGGTATGCCGGCGACCGGATACCTGTTGTGGATGGCCAGCCTCACAGCGCTGGCGATCACCCTGACACCCTTTGCAATAGCCGCTGGCCTGAAGATCAGCGTCGGCGAATAATAATGAGGCCTGGTCAAAAATTGACCACTTCTTCCAGAAGAAAGGCATGACCCTCTGCCAGCTCGCGATGATGAGCGGCAACCGTAATGGAAACAGTATGAACTGGACCTGGTTTCACAAGCTCGGCTCGCCCAAGTGGTTCTACGGCATCAGCGGCAGGTTCCTGCCGTGCTTGAGCATTGCAGCGTTGCTGCTGATCGGCGTTGGCGTGGTCTGGGGCCTGGCCTTCGCGCCGCCGGATTACCAGCAAGGCAACAGCTTTCGCATCATCTATATCCATGTACCTGCAGCGATGCTCGCCCAGTCGATCTACGTAATGCTCGCGGTGTGCGGCGTGGTCGGGCTGGTGTGGAAGATGAAACTGGCCGATGTCGCCCTGCAATGCGCCGCACCGATCGGTGCGTGGATGACCGCCGTGGCGCTGGTTACCGGGGCGATCTGGGGCAAACCGACCTGGGGCTCGTGGTGGGTGTGGGATGCGCGCCTGACCTCGATGCTGATTCTGCTGTTTCTGTATTTCGGCGTGATCGCGCTGGGCAATGCCATCAGCAACCGCGACAGCGCCGCCAAGGCCTGCGCGGTGCTGGCGATCGTTGGCGTGATCAACATTCCGATCATCAAATACTCGGTGGAGTGGTGGAACACCCTGCACCAGGGCGCGACGT
>NZ_RCOD01000043.1:0-10050 GCF_004307505.1 Pseudomonas sp. Sample_11 | reverse complement strand
TACGGAGCATTTTCTTTGAGCGCTGCGCAGATTGCTAGGTTTTCACACAGTCTGCGAAGCCGGGTTTTTCATCACGCGATCACTGCATCCACGGCGGTGGAGGCGGTTCTTCGGGTTTGCCTTTCGGCGCGTCGTCCGCCGCGCGAATGGCCTGCTTGCGTTCCTCGTCGAGGCGCGCCGCTTCGATTTCGCGCAGCACCCCGCCGACATCCGCCAGGTCCTCCGGATCGTCGAACTCGCCGGTCAGCACACTGTTCGGGTGCAAGGTGCCGGCTTCGTACAACGCCCACATTTCCTTGGCGTACTTGGTCTTCTTCAATTCCGGCGCGAAACGGCCGAAGTACGAAGCCATGTTGCCAACGTCACGCTCGAGCATGCTGAACGCGTGGTTGTTGCCCGCAGCGTCGACTGCCTGGGGCAGGTCGATGATGACCGGGCCGGTCGGGGTCAGCAGCACGTTGAACTCGGAGAGGTCACCGTGCACCAGACCAGTACACAACATCAGCACGATCTGCGAAATCAGGAACGCGTGATATTCGCGCGCCTGATCCGGCTCCAGTACCACGTCGTTCAGCCGTGGCGCGGCGTCGCCGAATTCGTCGGCCACCAGCTCCATCAACAGCACGCCGTCGAGGAAGTCATACGGCTTCGGCACTCGCACACCGGCGCCGGCGAGACGGAACAGCGCCGCCACTTCAGCGTTCTGCCAGGCGTCTTCGGTCTCTTTGCGACCGAACTTGGACCCCTTCGCCATGGCCCGCGCCTGACGGCTGTTACGAACCTTGCGGCCTTCCTGATACTCGGCCGCCTGGCGGAAACTGCGTTTATTCGCCTCCTTGTAGACCTTGGCGCAACGTAACTGATTGCCGCAGCGCACTACATAAACAGCTGCCTCTTTGCCACTCATCAGTGGGCGCAGCACTTCGTCGACCAGACCGTCCTCGATCAGGGGTTCAATGCGTTTTGGAGTCTTCATCAGCTTTTATTGTGGGTCCTTTATTACCAAACACGCGAATGTCACTCGTTATACGGCAATCCTCGCCCGACGGGGAGGGGTTGCCGACCTGTGAACCTTGAGGATGCACACACTGTGCCGGATCAATCGCAGCGACCCGGGCGAATCATAGCCGAGACCGTGGCATTGATTGGTATCGGCCGGCAAGGGCATTTGCGACAGAATCTGACATGATCGGTGAACTTCAGTTGCCCTCACCCCAGCCCTCTCCCAGAGGGAGAGGGGGCCGACCGAGGTGTCTCCCGTAATGCATCGACCTGAGAGACCGCAGCGCTTATGGTTTGAATCGCAGCTTTGGATTCGGTGAAGGACGCTCAGGTCGGCGTCGATTTCAAGCATCCCCCCATCAGTCCCCTCTCCCTTTGGGAGAGGGTTAGGGTGAGGGGCTTTTTCAGCGTTCAATGATCGCAGTGACACCCTGCCCGCCCGCTGCACAAATCGAGATCAGACCCCGGCCCTTGCCCGCCGCATCCAGCAGCTTGGCCAGATTCGCGACAATCCGGCCGCCCGTCGCAGCAAACGGGTGCCCCGCCGCCAGCGAACTGCCTTTGACGTTAAGCCGACTGCGATCAATCGAACCCAGTGCCGCGTCGAGACCCAAGCGGGTTTTGCAATATTCCGGATCTTCCCAGGCCTTGAGCGTGCACAAGACCTGCGCGGCGAAGGCTTCGTGAATTTCGTAGTAATCAAAATCCTGCAACGTCAGCCCATTGCGCGCCAGCAAGCGTGGCACGGCGTACACCGGCGCCATCAGCAGGCCCTCGGCACCGTTGACGAAATCCACCGCCGCCGCCTCGCCGTCGCGCAGATAAGCGAGGATCGGCAAGCCGCGCTCTTTGGCCCATTCCTCACTTCCCAGCAACACCACCGAAGCGCCATCGGTGAGCGGCGTGGAATTGCCGGCCGTCAGCGTGCCCTTGGCGCTTTTCTCGAAGGCCGGTTTCAGCGTGGCGAGTTTTTCCAGGGTCAGGTCCGGGCGCAGATTGTTGTCGCGGGTCAGGCCGAGGAACGGCGTCATCAAATCGTTGTGCCAGCCTTCGCTGTAGGAAGCGGCGAGTTTGTGGTGGCTTTCGAGGGCCAGTTGATCCTGTTCTTCGCGGGGAATATTCCAGGTCTGCGCCATCAGCTCACAGTGCTCGCCCATGGACAGGCCAGTACGTGGCTCGCCGTTGCGGGGGAATTCGGGAATCAGATGCTGGGGCCGCAACTGCAAAAGGGTTTTCAGTTTGTCGCCGGTGCTCTTGGCGCGGTTGGCCTGCAGAAGAATCCTGCGCAGGCCTTCGCTGACGCTGATCGGCGCATCGGAAGTGGTGTCGACTCCGCCGGCAATGCCGCAGTCGATCTGGCCGAGGGCGATTTTGTTGGCCACCAGCAGCGCCGCTTCCAGACCAGTGCCGCAGGCTTGCTGGATGTCATAGGCCGGTGTCGCTGGAGACAGGCGCGAGCCGAGCACGCATTCGCGGGTCAGGTTCATATCCCGTGACAATTTAAGCACCGCGCCCGCCACCACTTCGCCGATGCGCTGGCCGTGCAGGTTGTAGCGCTCGATCAGGCCTTCCAGCGCGGCGGTGAGCATCGCCTGATTGCTGGCCGTGGCGTACGGCCCGTTGGAGCGGGCGAAAGGGATGCGGTTACCGCCGATGATCGCGACGCGGCGCAGCTGGGTCATGGATAACTCCTGTGGAATTTGCGGATTCACATGGAAACCTGTGGGAGCTGGCTTGCCAGCGATGGGGGCGGCATTTCCAACCCTTCAGCGGCTGACACTCCGCCATCGCGGGCAAGCCCGCTCCCACAGGGTCAGTGGTCTACTCTGCTAAACCAGCGTAGGCCTTATTGCGCCGATCGAACGATTGATTGCCGTGGACAGTCCACACTTTGAACCCCAACTTCTGGAGAGCGTTCCATGTCCGACCGCTATATCGACTTCGCCAACTCATCCTTCGGCCATCGTCTGGTCGGGGCCTTGGGCCTGCCGTCGCCGGTGCGGCTGGAACGCTGGCAGGCTGGGCGTCTGCGGCCGATCGAGGGCGCCCTGTTGCTCGGTGGCGGGCCGCTGGCCGAACGGATCAGCGGGTTTGCCAACCGCTTGACCGACGCGATCTACAGCTACGGCACCGAGCCCTCGCTGGCCACCGCGTGGATCCCCGGCCACGGGCCGAAAATCAAAGCGGTGGTGTTCGACGCCAGCGCTCTGCAACACACCGACCAGCTCAAGCAACTGCGCGAATTCTTCCAGCCATTGATGAAGAACCTCGACCATAGCGCGCATCTGGTGATTCTCGGCCGCGCGCCGGAAAGCCTGGGCGACCCGTTCGCTTCAAGCGCGCAGCGAGCACTTGAAGGCTTCTCGCGCTCATTGGCCAAGGAACTGCGCGGCGGTGGCACCTTGCAGCTGATCTACGTCGGCGAAGGTGCCGAAGATCAACTGGAAGGCCCGCTGCGATTTTTCCTCTCGCCGAAAAGTGCATTCGTTTCCGGCCAGGTGATTCGCCTGACCGCGTGCGCCACACTGGTGACTGACTGGACCCGCCCGCTGGCCGGGCGCAAGGCGTTGGTCACCGGTGCTGCACGCGGCATCGGCGCGTCGATTGCCGAAACCCTGGCGCGTGATGGCGCCGAGGTGATTCTGCTCGACGTACCGCCGGCCAAAACCGATCTCGAAGCCCTTGCCGCGCGCCTCGGCGGCCGGGCGATCACCCTCGATATCTGCGCCGATGACGCCGCCACGCAATTGATCGAACAGCTGCCCGACGGTCTCGACATCCTCGTGCACAACGCCGGCATCACCCGCGACAAAACCCTCGCCAACATGACCCCGGAATTCTGGGACGCGGTGCTGGCCGTCAACCTCAATGCCCCGCAAGTGCTGACCAAGGCGCTGCTCGACAGCGGCACCCTGCGCGACAACGCACGGGTGGTCCTGCTCGCCTCGATCAGCGGCATCGCCGGCAATCGCGGGCAAACCAACTACGCGGCAAGCAAGGCTGGCCTGATCGGTCTGGCCCAGGCCTGGGCGCCGACACTGCTGGAACGCGGCATCAGCATCAACGCCGTGGCTCCCGGTTTCATCGAAACGCAAATGACCGCGCACATTCCGTTCGGCCTGCGCGAAGCCGGGCGGCGCATGAGTTCGCTGGGCCAGGGTGGCTTGCCGCAGGACGTCGCCGAAGCCGTGGCGTGGCTGGCGCAACCGGGCACGGGCGCGTTCACCGGGCAGGCGTTGCGGGTCTGTGGGCAAAGTGTTCTGGGGGCTTGAGCATGAGCATCGAATGGCACACGCTGGATCGCGAACCGAGTCTGCCCGCGCTGTACTCGCGAGCAGCGACGCGACGCAAAATCACCGGTACGCAACTGCCCGACAGCGGCCTGCGTTGCTGGGTCGATATCGACAACAAACGGCTGGCGGCCTATCGCAAGGTCTGCGGTTTCGTCGATGACGGCCTGCTGCCGCCGACCTATCCACACATCCTCGCCTTCGCCTTGCAGATGCAATTGCTCACGGCCAGGGACTTTCCGTTCCCGCTGCTGGGGCTGATTCACCTGAGCAACCGCATCCGCGTGTTGCGGCCAATGGGCGCGATCAGTCGCGCGCAAGTCAGCGTGCGCGTGCACAACCTGCAACCACATGCCAAGGGCGCGACGTTCGATCTGTTGACCACCCTCGACGATCAGCTCGGGCCGCTGTGGGAAGCCGAAAGCCGGATGCTCTGTCGCGGGGTAAAACACGAGGGCGAGGCGCTGGCACAGGACTGGCAGCCGTCACAGGACTTGCTCGAAGTGGCGCGCTGGACTGCGCCGGCCGATATCGGTCGCCAGTATGCGAAAGTTTCCGGCGACTACAACCCGATTCACCTCAGTGCGGCGAGCGCCAAACTGTTCGGGTTTCCCACCGCGATCGCGCACGGACTTTGGAACAAGGCGCGGACACTGGCGGCACTCTCCGATCACCTGCCCAAGGCCAACCTGGAAATCGCCGTGCACTTTCGCAAACCGGTGCGCCTGCCCAGCGAAGTGACTTTGCTGGCCAGTGCCGCGGGTTCCAGCGGTGAGTTGCGCTTGATCGGCGCCGGCGACCTGGAACATATGGTCGGTCAGTGGCAACCGATCGCCTGATCTGGCGGGGCGGAAAAACCCGTTAATTGTGTATATATCACTTAAGTTTTTCCGCGCCCTGCCCGCCGCTTTGGAAAAAACCGAGCCTTGAATATCAAGGCTTTTTTTTGCCCGTTTATTACCTGGGTATTAGTTCTTCGGCATAGCGCCGAGCCCTCTATATAAACGGGTTAATACCAACTTGAGAATGGTGAAAAACCTGCCGTCGACTGAGATTACAGCCACGGACGAGGCATCGCCGACGACAGATCGGCGAGCCATCGAAGGCAACGTAACGTTGTGACAGGTGCAGGAATCTCAATCATGAAAACTCAAGTGATGTGGTCCAAATCGGCAATCGCGCTGGCACTGATCCTTTCGGTCGGCCTCGTCGGCTGCAGCAGCGGCGGTGGCGGTCATCGCAGCAGTTCGGGCAGTTCGACGGCGGACGGCACGGCGGGCACCGATGGCAGCGGTGGTGCGGGCGGCGGAACCGGCGGCGATACTGCCGGCACTGGTGGCACCGGAGGCACTGGCGGCACTGGCGGCGGAACCGGTGGCACTGGCGGTACCGGCGGCGGCACCGATCCGACCAACCCAACCAATCCGACAGACCCGACCGATCCCACCAACCCGACCAATCCCGCTGCACCTTCGCTGGTGACCACAACACTTGTTCAGGATGTCGGCAAAACCGTCAGCGGTGTCGGCGATGGCGTCGGCCAGATCGGCGATTCGCTGAGCACTGTTCCGGTCGCTGGCGGCATCGTGCAAAGCGTGGCCAACACCACCGGCAACGTGGTCAGCACCCTGGGCGATGGCGTCACTGATGGCATCGGCAAACTGGCCACTGACCCCAATGGCCTGACCACCACCGTGGCCTCGGTTGGCGGCGTGGTTTCCGATGTTGGCGACGGCGTGTCGGACCTCAGCGTCAAACTCAACACCGCGACCCGTAGCGTTCCCGTCGTGGGCGGCGTAGTCACCCGGGTGGCGCCGCTGGTCGATGGCATCGGTGAAAAAGTCACCATGCTTGGCGACACCCTCAACACCTCACTGACCAGCGGCCCGACCAGCCAGTTGACCAACAAGGTCGGTAGCGGCCTGGTGCCGGTGATCGCCATGGTCGAAAGCACCACCGACAAGCTCGGCGATGCCACCGGCCTGGGTGATCCGCTCAAAGGGGTGATCTCGAAAGTGGGCGGCACGGTGAACAGCCTCGGCGGCAAAGTTACCGACGCAGGCAGCGGCAATGCCCTGACCAACACCCTCGGCGGCGCCCTGAGCAACACCGGCACGGCGGTCGGCAAAGCGGGTGGCCTGGTGTCCAATGGCACTGGCTCGGGTACTGGCGGCATCGGTGGCATCGGTGGCGGGCTGGGCGGCACCGGTCTGTTGCAAACGGTCGGTGGTGCGGTGGTCAACGTCGGCAGCGGTCTGAATGCCGGCAGCACCAGCGGCGTGGTCAGTGCCGGCGGCGTCACCGCTGGCGGGCTGGGCAACACGATTGCGTCGATCAACACCGTACTCGGCGGCTCGGGCACACCGATCACTGCAACCACGTCGCCGCTGGCCAGTGTCGGCGCCGCAGTCGGTGCGGGCCTCAATCCGGTCACCAGCGCGGTCACCACTGTCACTCAACAGGTCGGCGCCGCTACCGGTCTCGGCACTCCGGTCGCTGGTCTTACAAATCAGGTGGGCGCCGCCGTCGGCAATCTCGGCGGAGCGATTGCCGCCACCAACAATCCGGTCACCACTGCTGTCGGCGGTCTGGTTACCAACGTCGGCGGCACCGTGGCAGCGGTCGGAGGCCTGGTCAACAGCGGCACTGCCACTGGCGGCACAACTGGCGGTCTGGGCGGGGTACTCGGCGGCCTGACCGGCGCGCTGGGCGGCAACAAACGCTGAATTGCACCTGGCCGATTCGACGGCCTTACCTACAGCGCCTACGCTTGGTTGAGGGCGGAAGATTCCCACGAGTCTTCCGCCTTTTTTCTAAGGAAAAATCTGCCCTGTGCTGTGTTCTGACCATGGAGTGTCCTATGCGCGTACTGGCATCCCTGCTGTGCCTGAGCCTCAGTTCCGCTGCCCTCGCCGACACCTTGCCCAGCTTTCTCAACAGCAACGAAACCATCCGCAACCTCCCCGTACCCAACCTGCCCGCCGACGCCTATCGGCCGAGCGCGGCGCCGCTGCAAGTGCCGGACCCGGGTGCGACCGCCGCACAGCCACTGCTGATGGAAACCAAGGTCAACCTCAAGACCGTGCAGATCGAAGGCGGCACGATCTACCCGCTCAACGAACTCGCGGAAATCTACAAGCCACTGATCGGCCGCCAGGCCAGCCTTGCCGAATTGATCGAAGCCACGCGCAACATCACCCGTCGCTATCAGCAGGACGGCTATCTGTTGTCCTACGCGTTCCTGCCGCAACAGAACTTCGATGACGGCGTGGCGCGGGTGGTGCTGGTCGAGGGCTACGTGCGCGATATCCAGATGCAGGGTGACATCGGTCGGGTCAAAAGTCTGCTCGACAAACTCGCCGCGAAAATCCAGGCCGAACGCCCGCTGACGCGCAAGACCTTCGAGCGCTACACCACGCTGATGAGCCGCATTCCCGGCGTGACGATTCAAGCGCAAGTGCCGCCACCGGGCACCACCGATGGCGCGACCACCCTGGTTGCCCAGGCCAGTCGCAAACCGTTCACCAGCACCCTGAGCACCACCGAAGACAACCGCAACGGCCCGCAGGCGTTGCTCGGTGTCAGCAGCAATTCGCAGACGTCGATGGGCGAACAGTTGAGCCTCAGCGGCCTGTTTCCACCGGGCGACGATAAAGAGCATTACTACCGTCTCGACTACAGCCAGTTCCTCGATACCGAGGGCACGCAACTCAACGTCTCGGCCTCGCGCTACCGCGCCGACCCGGACACCGAAGTGCTGGTCGGCGGTGGCGGACGCCTGAGTACCCACCGCGAGAACGATCGCTACTCGATCGGCTTCAGCACGCCCCTGATCGCCTCCGCCAACGAACTGCTGACCGCCGGCTCACGCCTGTATGCGGTCGACGACAAGACGCGCTACGACGGCATCAACTTTCCCTTCAGCACCGAACTGCGCACCGATGTCCGCGCCCTGGCTTTCGAAGGCGACTGGCGCAAGGCCGACGCCCGCCAACTGCGCATCCTCAGTACCGGCGTCTACCAGGGCTTCGACAGCCTCGGCGCGCACACCAACTATGACGACATCGACCTGGATTTCTTCCGCGTCAGGCTGTCCGGCGTGCAGAGCGACAAGTTTCTCGACAACTGGCAAGGCGTGCTCTCGGCGGCGCTGTACTGGAGCGACGACACCTTGCCTGACAGCGAACGCGCCGTATTCGGCGGGCAGAATTTCGGCCGTGGCTACCCCGACGACCAGGCCTCGGGCGACAAGGGTTGGGGCGTGGCCTACGAGGTCAACTACAGCTTCAACCGCGACGGCAACTGGGTGCGCATCCTGCAACCCTACGTCGTTGTCGACCGCTCGCGCAGCTGGTTCAACCAACTGCCGGTGCAGGCCAACAACCTGTCATCGACAGCCGTCGGGCTGAGGTTCGGCGATGCCAAGTACTACAACGTCGCCCTGGAAGTGGCGAAGGCGATGTCGGATGAAGCGCTGGATACGTTCAATCGCAAGCCTCGGTACAGCATCAGTTTCAGTTATCAGTTGTGATGGCCGAGCGGTGTGTCAGTCAGGATTTTTTTGACTGACGCACCGCCTTCGCGAGCAGGCTCGCTCCCACAGATTCGGCGGTGTTCATGGTTGCTGAGTACAACCGCCGTCCCTGTGTGAACGAGCCTGCTCGCGAAAGGGTTCGGCTATTCAACCGATTTATCGCAGCGCTTAAACCAGCCGTTTAAACACACGCCCCGTTACCTCGCAACAGCCCACAAATCCTTGCGCCGTTGCCTACGGCTACGCCAGAATCCGCCGGCTTGTGCGCCTGGGGCGCGGGTTCTATCGTTTGCCTGCCACTGCTCATCAGTGGTCGGGTTTAGCAGCTCGCTGATACCACGTTGCACCAGTTCCATCATTCCGGAATACATTCCTGTGCTTGATGGCGGCTGTGCGCAGGGCGCCCTCGGGCGCGCCGATTTCGTGGCTCATCGGTCTGCTAACCTGCGTTCAGCTGCCACCCTTATCGTTTAGCAGCGACAGGTTGCGGCCCCTACTCCAAAAGGAGACTGAGCCCGTGAAAAAGATAACGCCCGATCCCCCGCTTGCCGATCCGACCTTCGCCGAGCCGCTCCTCGAAGCGCAAAAACTCAAGGAAGCCGCCGACCGCGCCATCGATTACTACCTCAACCCCCGCCTCATCAAAGACCCCGCCGCACCGCGCAAACCCAGCACCCTGTTCATCGTCGACCCGGCTGCGGACAACGAAACCCTGCTGGTACATGCCTGCGAATCACTGGCCTCGGCAAGCATCATGGCCAGCGACCTCGCCGGATTTATCGATGGACCGCAGCGCAATTCCCTGTTGGGAATACAGCAAGTGATCATGCTGGGCGAACTGGCGGTCAACCGCGTACTGGACAGGCTTGTGCCGGAGTGACAAGAGCAAGAGGTTGGTTGCGCAGGTGGTGAGTCAGGCAGAGCGTTGTTGGCTGACTGGCCGCCTTCGCTGGCAAGCCAGCTCCCACAGGATTGATGTACATCAGGAAGAAATGGGTCGGCTGGCAGGGCGCTATCGCGAGCAGGCTCGCTCCCACAGTTTGATCGGGTGCGTTCAGTGAGAAACAGGTAGGCTGTCAGGCCGCCTTCGATGGCAAGCCAGCTCCCACAGTTTGATCGGGTGCGTTCAGTGAGAAACAGGTCGGCTGTCAGGCCGCCTTCGCGAGCAGGCTCGCTCCCACAAAAGCAAAAGCAAAGCAGCGCAGCTGCCCGCGGCGAAGCCGC
>NZ_RCOD01000020.1:0-10400 GCF_004307505.1 Pseudomonas sp. Sample_11 | reverse complement strand
CGTAGGGGGAGGTGGGGTCGGTTTCGGGTGGGTTGGGTGTTGGTTTGATCATGGTGAAGCTCCTAGAGTCGACGGAGCTGCCAACTTTCGCTGCGATACGAAATGGTTGGTGGCAGCTATACGCGGGTCGCAGACCGGGACTCTAGAACCGGCAGACCCGAAGGTCTCCCACGTACAGCCGCCATAAAAACAGCGGGTGTTGTGCGTCCAGAGATCGACGGGCTGCGAGACCCGATCGCTGATTCGTCAGCGACCGCACCACAATAGAATCCGCCCCCTAAGCGCACAAGCCGGCGGATTCTGGCGTAGCTGTAGGCAATGGCGCAAGAATTTGTAGCCTGGAAGGCGTGTCAGCGAGTTTCTTTTAAACGCCATCGTTTAAATCAAAGAATTGCGCCAAACCTGGTGGGCCTTTCGCGATCAGAAGAAAAGCCTCGATCACGCCCTGCTGTTTAAACCGCTCGTCAAATAAATCGTCGCCTTTGTGCTCTCGCCAGCCCAGACACCACACTCGTAACTGAACAAACCGTATCGATAGTGGGAGCGAGTCTTCAGTCTTGATACCCACTCGGGCGACTAATGCGGTGGGCTCGCTAGAAACTTTGCCCTGCCAGTCAATTTGTGGGAAATCCAGCTTGTGTTTTACTCTTTGTAAAGTTCAAGTGGGTACAAACGCGATTGCTCGTGTCGACACTGACGGTGATCCGTTCGAATAAGAAAATGTACCGTCGGAATTAATCCCTATCCAAGTACCGAGATAAGGCGTAGGGGGATCTTGAGCCACAACGCAGCATTGTCCTCTTGGAAGAAAGACGGAGATTCCCTCGAAAAAGTCTTGATATACATTGGTGAAATTGGCCGATAGTGTTTGCTGATACGAATTACTAGGCAAGCGAACACCGCGTTGGCTGCGCACCCATAGTTGTGCATCTTTATCCCCTTGCACGTTGCCAGGATAAGTTGCAGCACCTCTGATCACTCGAAAAACATTTCTTACATCCACCACAAACGACACTGTCGATCCAGACTGATCGCAGACACGGACTGTTGTCTGTCCGTTTTTCAACCCGGTTACTTTTCCGACCGAATTAACTGAAGCCACTGCTAGATCATCCGACTGGAAAGTGTAAGGTGGCGTACCTCCGGTGGGCTGTCGAGTCTGAACATTGCCAGGGACTTCCCTGCTACCCCAGCCATAATTTTGAAGTAGCTTCTCCGCATGCAAGTGCATCGGCGAATCATCAATGACCAATTCCGGCGCGGCCTTGATGGTGTAAACCCGATCCGGAAATTTCACTGCGTTCGTTTCGATATTGCTCTTGTCCAGCGCCACCAGGTATTTAAGCGTCAGCGTCGTGCCATGCCCCAATTGAACGAGATAACTGTTCGCCAGCGTCTGTGGCCAGAATCCCTGGTTGATCCAAGTGCTGTTGACTCTAGCTGGCAACCCAGCCCAGAGAGTCAAGTCATGTGCAGTGCCGTCAGCCTTCTTACCCTCCAGCCGCAGCCAGCAGGGCTGTTCGGCTTCAATCAAGGTATGCAGCAGCGCATGAATAGTTGCGTTTTTGGTGTCAAGCGCCGTGACATCGAGAAAATTATTGGCATCGGCCTCGACAATTTTCGGGGCGTTCAAAGCGGTCGCCGGCAGCGGCAGAATGTCCAGCAGCAACACAGCCGACTCCACGGTTTTGCCGTCGCGCTCGATAAAATAACTGACTGAAACCCTTTGGCTCAGGCTGTAGGCGAGCACCGAACGCGGTACCGCAATCTCCAGGCCGGCACTGACCAGCCGAGGCGGGCTTGAGTAGGAGCCTTCAGGGACAGCCGTCGCGCCTTGCCAGTTCACCCACAACGTGTCGGTGGGCAGTAACGAACCCTGCGGTACGAGGACTCTGATTTCCGGGGTGGTCGGACTGAACTGATCGCCGTTCATGCCCCGGACAGTGGGTGCCGGCAGAGAAAGGCGACCAAGGTGAATGTCCACGCGCTTTTCACCTGACATGACGGCATTGCCCAATTGGTCAAATACTTTGAATTCCGCCACAGCATTCGGGTTGTCACCGGCGCGCTGGAAGGTATCGGTGAACAGCGTCAGGTTGATCGGGGCCGGCGCTTCGGGCACATCGAATCGCACGGTGGTATCGCCGAGCGCAAACGCTATGGTGTCGAAGCGGCGTCGGTTGGTGTAAGTAAACGCAAATGTCACACCTCGTGCGGCTAGCTCCGGCCCCACGCCTTCACGTACTACATCCGGCGGAATGATCAGATCCAGAGCTTCCGGCAGACGCAAATGGTAGAGGGCTAGCATGTCCCGAGACGATTCATCGTTACCTCCTACGCGCGTGACCTTGTAATACAAGCGGTTGACGCCCTGGTTGAGCCAGCCGTGGGGCAAGTACAAGCGCACCCGCTGTTGTTCTTCGCCCGGGGCAACGGTCTTGCCCGTTACGGGAGTAGGGTTGTCGTTGACGTACAGATCGACGCGGTCATCAGCGGCCATGGTCCAGGAAGCGAGCTGCATTTCCGTCCACGGATCTATCAGACATTCCAGGCCTTGCGTCTGGCCATCATAAAGCGCCTTGGGTATCCCGCCCTGGGCAATGCCTTCCGGCTTCACCGGTGTGACCCAGCCCTGGATGATGACTGGATACAAAACAAACAGCTCGTTGAAAATCGAAGACTGAATATCCATGGAAGCGCTCCCTGAGAATTTTGCCGTGCCGTGCCTTGAATGGGATCCATCTCACTCCAGTTTGAAAAAAAGCACACCTGTCAGATCTGACAGGTACAGGCGGTATTCAGACGAGCGGTCTTGCCGGATCTTGTCCGCGCGGCAGTTGCGGAAGCGAGCCTGCTTGCGAATTTGTCGTAATGTTCGGTTGCAATGCTGACTGCTCCGACGCTTTCGCGAGCAGGCTCGCTCCCACAGGAATCTTCATTGCTTACGCGTTGATCGTTCCCACGCTCCGCGTGGGAATGCAGCCCGGGACGCTCTGCGTCCCCCCAGAGCTGGAACGCGGAGCGTCCCTTGAGGCATTCCCACGCAGAGCGTGGGAACGATCATCAACTGCACCCGTACCGCATCAACAGTGGGAGCGAGCCTGCTCGCGAAAGCAATCCGCCAGTCGAAGCCACAGTGACTGACAAACCGCTTTCGCGAGCAGGCTCGCTCCCACAGGAATCTTCATTGCTTACGCGTTGATCGTTCCCACGCTCCGCGTGGGAATGCAGCCCGGGACGCTCTGCGTCCCCCCAGAGCTGGAACGCGGAGCGTCCCTTGAGGCATTCCCACGCAGAGCGTGGGAACGATCATCAAAACCTTCAACGAACGCCACGAATGGTTCCAGCCTTGACCCGCCCCATGTAGCAGTGAGCCTGCTCGCGAAAGCAATCCGCCAGTCGAAACTTCAGTGACTGACCCACCGCATTCGCGAGCAGGCTCGCTCCCACCATTACCTCTCGCCAGATTCCAGATCAGCGGTTTAGAGTGACCAGCCACACGCTGATCACGGACCGATCCCATGTCAGACCCAACCCCCACGATCCATCTCGAACGCTCCAACGAATCCCACCTCGAAGGCATCACTGCGCTTTACAACGACCCCGCCGTTGCGCGGCAGGTGCTGCAGATGCCGTTTCAATCCATCGAGGTATGGCGTCAGCGATTGCAGGCCGACAGCGAGCGCGCGCTGAAACTGGTTGCTCTGCACCAAGGCGTGGTGATCGGCAATCTGGGCCTGGAAGCGTATTCACGCATGCGCCGCGCCCACGCCGGCAGTTTCGGCATGGCAGTCGCGGTAGCCTGGCAGGGCAAAGGCGTGGGATCGATGTTGTTGGCGGCGGCGCTGGACGTTGCCGACAACTGGATGAATCTGCACCGCGTCGAACTCACGGTGTACGCCGACAACGAGGCGGCCATCGGCCTTTACCGCAAGTTCGGTTTCGAGGACGAAGGGCTGTTGCGTGATTACGCGGTGCGCGACGGGCAGTGGGTCGACACCCTGAGCATGGCCCGTCTACGCAATAGCCCGAAACCCTGAGTCAGTCGCCCAGTGCGAACGCCACCGCCGACTGCGCATGCAGCTCGGTGGTGTCGAGCAGGGGCAGGGCGCTGTGTTCGGGTTTGATCAGCAGGCCGATTTCGGTGCAGCCGAGGATGATCGCCTGGGCGCCACGGGCGGTCAGGGATTCGATGAAGCCTTGGTAGATTTCTCGCGATTGTTCGCTGATCACGCCCACGCAGAGTTCGTCGTAGATGATCCGGTGCACCTCTTTGCGCTCGGCATCATCCGGCACCAGTACGGTCAGGCCTTGGGCGATCAGACGCTGCTTGAGGAAGTCCTGCTCCATGGTGAACGCGGTGCCGAGCAACCCGACCGTGCGCGCGTCGATTTCCAGTGCGGCCTGAGCGGCGGGTTCGGCGATGTGCAGGAACGGAATGCTGATGGCGCCTTGGATCTGCTCAGCGACCTTGTGCATGGTGTTGGTACACAGCACCACGCAATCGGCGCCGCCAGCTTCAAGCCTGCGTGCGGCATCCACCAGAATCGCCGCCGCATCGTCCCAGCGCCCGGCATGCTGGGCCTGTTCGACCGGGCCGAAGTCGACGCTGAACATCAGCAACTGCGCCGAACGCAAAGGGCCGAGGCGCTCGCGGACCTGTTGGTTGATCAGGCGATAGTATTCGGCGCTGGACTCCCAGCTCATGCCGCCGATAAGGCCGATGGTGCGCATTGGATTTCCTCAAGCAAATGTCAGTGTCGAGCATTCAGGGCTGCCCGAAGTTACCTTCTGTTCGAGACTCGACGCCAGTACCGACTGACTGTACCGCCGATCTTTCCCGCAACTGTGCATCTGCAAGAACTAAACGTACGCCTCGCCGGGGATCTGCCACTATCACCCTTCGCAGGTCCTTTCCGAGGAACACCGCAATGAACGACGTACAGCAACTGGGCGAGATGCTTCGCCACTATGCCGAGAGCGAAGCGCACAAGAAGCAACTGTTCGCCACCCAGTCGGCCGCTTGGGCGGCTCGGATTGGCGCGCTGTTCGACCAGATCGAGCAATGGCTTGAACCGGTCAAGGCGCCGAATCTGCTGGAGGTGAGTCGCGAGGCGTATGTCGCGTCCGGGCCGAGCGTGCCGGTGGAGACCTCGACGTTCAAGACGGAAAAATTGAGCATCGTGATTGCCGGCAAACCGGTGGAGTTTGTGCCGGATGTGATGGGCAGCGGCGGGCAGATTTCCCTGGCAGTGATGGGGCTGACGGCGGCCCGGTATGGGAGCATTTCGCTGGTTGGCCTGGCGGATGGTGCGTGGCAGTGGCGCAAGACCAATGGTTTGAAGGATCCGGATACGTTTGCGTTTGATGCTAATTTTCTGGCGCAGCAACTGCAAAGCCTGATTCCTCGCGATCGCACCTAGATTGGGACGTAGAGCGTCCCGGGCTGCATTCCCACGCAGAGCGTGGGAACGATCAAACACCGCTATCGCGAGCAGGCTCGCTCCTTGGGGGGGGGGAGGCGAGTACCGGGGAAACCCTTAGGTTCGGTGCCAATCCGGCATTTTCCCTTGGGTCACTGATGGCCTTTTGGTAGAGTCGCCGTCGCCAGCGGGTTTTCGGCTGGACGATGGAACCGAAGAAGGGAGTCTGATCAGTGAGTCCGGGTAAAAAAATCCTCGGTCTCACGGCGTCGCTTTTGCTGCTGACGCTGTGGGCCAGTTACTTTTATGTATTCAAGGAAAACCGCGACGGCCAGCTCGGCGGTGTCGGCGAAAGCACCGCGTGGTGCGGCACGCCACCGACCAGTGAAGCGGCGTTGCTGGGCAAGGATCAACTGACCTTGCGCGTCACCAACAACCTGCGCGGCGAGTTCATGGTCGGCGGTTCGCTGGTGGTTTCCGAACGTACCTTCAACCGCTACGACCTGGGCCGCAACGAACTGCGCCTGCGTCTGGAACCGTTGCAGTGGTCTTTCGGCGTCACGCCGATCTTCCTCGAGCAGATCAAGGTGCAGCCGCTGAGCCGCAACCTCTCGTCGACCAACAAAAGCGCCTTCGCTGAACTCGAACCACGGCCGATCGGCGTGCACGCCCAGACCGCGGCGTTCCCGTTCGACACTTATCGCTACGGCTACAAACCGGTGCTGTATTACCTCAAGGGCAACGAGCGCATCGACTTGCGCTTCAAGAACATCACCACGCTGATGGAGATGTCCAACACCTTCACGCCGATCCAGAAGTACAACCGCGCCGACTACATCAACGAGAAAAACTCGATGATTCGCGACGAGGACTACAAGCCTTACGGCGCGCATGAGTGTGCGTTCAGCGTCGAGCGCAAAGGCTCGTTCAAGGTTGTGGTGCTGTTGCTTCTGCTGGTGCTGTGCCTGCCACTGATGCTGGTGTTTTACCGCGATGAACCGGGGATCGACTTTCTCGCGACGCTGGTGGGGATTGCAGTGGTGCGCACATTGCTGATCGGGCCGGTGGAAGATTTCCAGCTGTACAACATCGACTTTTTGTTTGGTGCGGCGATTTTGCTGGTGGGAACGGTATCGCTGATCAAGGCGATGCGTGCCAATAGCCGGCGGGAGATGGCATTGCGCAGTGGCGAGACGTCTTCGTGGTGATTGTTCGATTCTGGAAGCCAAGATCAAAAGCCCCTCACCCTAACCCTCTCCCGGAGGGAGAGGGGACTGGTTTGGCAGCCCCTCACCCTAACCCTCTCCCGGAGGGAGAGGGGACTGACCGGGGTGTCTTGGGTGATATATCGAAGTGACAGACCGAGTCGATTACGGATTCAAAGCCGATCGCTCAAGTCGGTGCAATCCTTGAATATTCCCCAATCGGTCCCCTCTCCCTTGGGAGAGGGCTAGGGTGAGGGGCCACCGATCTCCAGCCGATCACTTGAGCGCCGGATCCCCCATATTCATTTTCTTCCAGCCCTGCAACAGCACTTGCGCCTTCGGTTCCTGGCCGCTATCGAGGTAGTACTGAATCAGCGACAGCCGCGCATTGCGGTTGGCCGGTTGTACCTTGAGCAAACTTTCCAGAATCGCGCACGCCTCATCAACCTTGCCGCTCTCATGCAGCGCCACCGCCAGTACATAGCCGTATTGCGCATTCTCCGGTTCCAGTTGTGCGGCTTTGCGCAAGTAGGACATGGCGTCGGCGGACTGGCCGGCACGGATCAGCGACAACCCGCGCGTGTGCTGCAACAGCGCCGCATCCGGATGCTGCTTGAGGCTGTCATCCAACAGCTTCTGCGCTTCGGTGGCGCGACCATTCGCTTCCAGCCACTGTGCCAGCGTGACCAGCGCCGGGTAGAAATCCGGGTCACGTTGCAGGGCGCTGCGCAGCAACGGTTCGACCTCGACACTGCGCCCGCTGGCCTGGTACAGCATCGCCAGATTGAGATTGGCCTCGGCACGCTCCAGCAGGCTTTTCTGCACCGCTTCATACTCGCCAATCGCCGCGTTCCAGCTGGCTTGCGCCGCCCCCAGACCATTGTTGCGCGAGGCACCGAGCAGATCCCGCGCGGCGACGATGCGCACGGCTTTCACTGGATCATTGAGCAACGGCGCCAATAACGGCGCACGCTCGGGCGGCGGCAGGAATGCGCTGATCGCCCGCACCGCGCTGTCACGCACCTGTGGCTCTGGATGTTTGAGATCCTGAGTGGCCAGTTTCAGCGCCTGTTCGCTCGGGTACAGCGGCAATTCCGCCAGCAACGTTGCGCGCTGGATCGCCGGCAGGTTGCTGCGCTGCAATTGCTGGTACAGCGCGTCGGCGGCGCCGGGCTGGCCATTGCGGATCAGCCACAGGCTTTCGTCATAGCGTGGCGCCTGCTGAGCCGGGGAGGCGGAGGCGTTCCACAATTTGAACTGCGCGGTGACCTTGTCGCCGGCCTTGCCCTGGTGACAGGTCAGGCAGGCGTCTGGCGTGCCGAGTTTCTGCGCACGCTCCGGGTTGGGAATACTGAAACTGTGGTCATGCCGAAAGTCATTGCCCATGTAGAACTTGCCAGGCATGTGGCAATCGACGCACTGCGAGCCGGGCTGGCCCATGGCGTGGCGGGTGTGTTCGATGGAGTCGTAATTCTTCGCTTGCAGACCCTTGCCGTCGACGCCGGCGACCGAAGTCTTGCCCGCCGTATTGTGGCATTGCAGGCACACGGCGTTGCCCGGTGCCTTCAGTTCGTTGCTGTGCGGGTTATGGCAATTGCTGCAACGCACGCCCTTGTCGAACATCTTGCTTTGCAGGAACGAGCCGTGTTCGAACACTTCGTCCTTGATCTTGCCGTCCAGCGCATAGAGTTCGCGGGTCAGTGCGCTGGGCAGGTAATCGTCCATCAGCCGGTTGCCGACGGTAAAGCCATCGCCCAGCGGCGCGCGGCGGGAATGGCAGCGCGCGCAGGTTTCGATTTCTACCGTGGCGTTCCTGTCCTTGAGATCGACGTCGAAGCCCTTATGGATCAAATCGTCTTTTTTCTGCGCCCACTCCAGGTGATTCGACGCCGGGCCATGACAGGCCTGACAGCCGACTCCGAGGCTGTTCCATTGACTGTTGAAGCTGTTGCTCGCTGCATCGAAATTGCGCTTGAAACCGGTGGTGTGGCATTCGACGCACATGAAATTGGCGTTCTGGCTCGGTTTGCTCCAGTGCAGCGGATTCTTGAAGTTCACGCCCTGGCCGGCGTACAGATGAAACCAGCGATTTTTCTCGGTATCCCACGCCACGCCGAGGGCTTGCAGACGCCCCTGACCCACCTCGATCAGATATTGCTGTAGCGGCGCGATGCCGAAGGTGTACGCCACTTTGAAGTCGGCATTCTTGCCGTCGATGCCGGGCGCATTGACCCAGAATTCATCGCCCTTGCGGGTGAACTTTGTGGTCTCGTTCTCGGCCTTGAAGGTCACGTTGTTGAAGTCGCCGAGGGTGGTTTCGGCGGTCGCTGGCTGCATGGCCAATTGGTGATGCGAGCCTTGCCAGCCCTTGACCTGTTCGCTGTGACAGCCTTGGC
The DNA here is from genome assembly GCF_004307505.1 of Pseudomonas sp. Sample_11. Taxonomy (NCBI): domain Bacteria; kingdom Pseudomonadati; phylum Pseudomonadota; class Gammaproteobacteria; order Pseudomonadales; family Pseudomonadaceae; genus Pseudomonas; species Pseudomonas sp. Sample_11. The sequence continues at coordinate 1,376 of NZ_RCOD01000020.1, read as the reverse complement.
ATTGCTGCTCATCGACCATGCTGGCCGGTTTGCTTGCCACTGGCGGTTGCGGCTTGGCTGCCGGTGCCACAGGCGTGCTGATCGCTGCGGGTTTGACGGGGGCGGGCGCCGGGCTGAACAGGAACCAGCCAATGCCCGCCACGGCCGCCAGCAGCACACCAATGGTGATTGGAAACAGGTAACGTGAAAAAGAGGAGGGTGATGCGTCAGGTTCAGGTTGCACCGCTTTGTTTTTGTGCTTGGGCATTGCGACTTCCGTAGTCCGGTGCGTTGGCCTTCTGGCGTGCATACATCTGGATGCAGCTTTGCCGCATGCAGCGCGTCTGTCAAATAAGCGCTGTGACTTGCTGCGCAGCGCCGTGTGAATTTTGTAATTTGCAATCGCAATTGCTGCGGTTTTAGCTATACCTGTAACTCCCCCTATGCAAACGATTTGGCCTTCTGACAGGAGTTACAGCATGAAGCTAGCCGTAATGATGGGCACGCTGTGCATCGCCACCCTGGGTGTGGTGGGTTGTTCCAGCAAAACCGTCGAGCCAGACCAGTACTCCGGTTTTCTCAAGGATTACAGTCAACTGAAGGAGACCAAATCACCGTCGGGTGCCGAGGTGATGCGCTGGATGGACCCGAAACTCGACATCAACAAATTCAGCAGCGTCTATGTCGAACCGAGCCAGTTGTATCCGAAGCCGCAAGCGACGGAAAAAATCCCCCAGCAGACCCTCAATGGCATCACCAGTTATTACGATCAGGCGCTCAAGCGTGAGCTGAGCAAGTCGCTGCCGCTGGCCACTGGTCCGGGGCCTGGCGTCATCGTGATCCGGCCGGCGATCACGGCGGTGAGCAGCAAGACCGAGGGCCTGCATGTGTATGAGGTGATTCCAATTGCCTTGGTGGCTGCTGCGGTGAGTACGGCCACCGGTATTCGCGATCAGGAAACCACGTTGGCCACCGAGGCGGTGTTCCTCGACGGCAGCAGTAACAAGGTGGTGGCTCAAGTGGTGCGCAAGGGCACCGGGCAGCCGCTGGAAAATTCCTCGCAGGTGATGAAAGCCACTGATGTCAAAGCGGTGATCGATGGTTGGGCGAGTGACATGCATCAGACGTATCTGAAGCTGAAGTCCGAGGCCAAGTGATGTCGTGAGGCTTGGGGCCTCTTTGTGAGCAGGCTGGCTCCCGCTATTTTGGTGGGGGCTTGTCTGCTGGTTTTTTGGGTACATATCCGTTGCTGCGGGTGTTGCTGATTACGGTTTCGCCCTTACGGCGAGGCACTTTTTCCAGACGCCGAAAAAGTACCCAAAAAGGCTTGCTCCTACGTTCGGCCCTCGCAGGCTCGGGTTCCTTCGCTCCGGGACTGATCCGGGCGCAGCGGCTCC
>NZ_RCOD01000099.1:0-10447 GCF_004307505.1 Pseudomonas sp. Sample_11 | reverse complement strand
TATTGCGGCCAACTGAACGAAAGCCTGGAAGGCCAGGAAATTACCCTTTGCGGATGGGTTCACCGTCGCCGCGACCACGGCGGGGTGATTTTCCTCGACATCCGTGATCGTGATGGTCTGGCCCAGGTGGTGTTCGACCCGGATCGCGCCGAGAGCTTCGCCGCCGCCGACCGCGTGCGCAGCGAATACGTCGTGAAGATCACCGGCAAGGTGCGTCTGCGTCCGGCCGGTGCGACCAACGCCAACATGGCGTCGGGCATGATCGAAGTGCTCGGTTATGAACTGGAAGTGCTGAACGAGTCGGAAACCCCGCCGTTCCCGCTCAACGAGTTCTCCGACGTTGGCGAAGAAACCCGCCTGCGCTATCGCTTCCTCGACCTGCGTCGTCCGGAAATGGCCGAGAAGCTGCGTCTGCGTTCGCGCATGACCACCAGCATCCGTCGTTTCCTCGACGAGAACGGCTTCCTCGACGTCGAAACGCCGATCCTCACCCGGGCCACCCCGGAAGGCGCGCGTGACTATCTGGTGCCGAGCCGTACCCACGCCGGTTCGTTCTTCGCCCTGCCGCAATCGCCGCAGCTGTTCAAGCAACTGCTAATGGTGGCCGGCTTCGACCGTTACTACCAGATCGCCAAGTGCTTCCGTGACGAAGACCTGCGTGCCGACCGTCAGCCGGAATTCACCCAGATCGACATCGAGACCAGCTTCCTCGATGAAAAAGAGATCATGGGCCTGACCGAGCAGATGATCCGCAACCTGTTCAAGGAAGTGCTGAACCTGGAGTTCGGCGAATTCCCGCACATGACCTTCGAAGAAGCCATGCGCCGCTACGGTTCGGACAAGCCGGACCTGCGTATTCCGCTGGAGCTGGTCGACGTTGCCGACCAGCTCAAGGAAGTCGAATTCAAGGTCTTCAGCGGCCCGGCCAACGATCCGAAGTGCCGCATCGCCGCACTGCGCGTTCCAGGCGGGGCGAGCATGCCGCGCAAGCAGATCGACGACTACACCAAGTTCGTCGGCATCTACGGTGCCAAGGGCCTGGCGTACATCAAGGTCAACGAGCGTGCTGCCGGTGTTGAAGGTCTGCAATCGCCGATCGTGAAGAACATCCCTGAAGACAAGCTCAACGTGATCCTTGATCGCGTTGGTGCAGTCGATGGCGACATCGTGTTCTTCGGTGCCGACAAGGCCAAGATCGTCAGCGAAGCCCTGGGCGCGCTGCGCATCAAGCTCGGTCACGACCTCAAGCTGCTGACCTGCGAGTGGGCGCCAATGTGGGTCGTCGACTTCCCGATGTTCGAAGAGAACGACGACGGCAGCTTCTCGGCGTTGCACCACCCGTTCACTGCACCGAAGTGCACCCCGCAGGAACTCGAAGCCAACCCGGCCGGCGCACTGTCCCGTGCGTACGACATGGTGTTGAACGGCACCGAGCTGGGCGGCGGTTCGATCCGTATTCACCGCAAGGAAATGCAGCAAGCGGTATTCCGCCTGCTGGGCATCAACGAAGCGGAACAGGAAGAGAAGTTCGGCTTCCTGCTCGACGCGCTGAAGTACGGTGCACCGCCGCACGGTGGTCTGGCCTTCGGTCTGGACCGTCTGGTGATGCTGATGACCGGCGCCCAGTCGATCCGTGAAGTGATCGCCTTCCCGAAAACCCAGAGTGCTGCCGACGTGATGACGCAGGCCCCGGGCGTAGTGGATGCCAAGGCATTGCGCGAGCTGCATATTCGCCTGCGCGAAACGCCAAAGGCTGAGTAAGACGGGCCTGAAGGCGCATCTTCGGATGCGCCTTTTTTCTTTCTCAGGTCGAATTTTTCAATTGCCGGCCGCTGCCTCGGCGGGGCGGGCAAGGTTTCAAAGAGCATTCGGAGCAAGTTATGGCAGGTCATTCCAAGTGGGCAAACATCAAGCACCGCAAAGAACGTCAGGATGCCAAGAGGGGCAAGATCTTCACCAAGTGGATCCGTGAACTGACCGTTGCGGCCCGTCAGGGTGGCGGTGATCCGGGTTCCAACCCGCGTCTGCGTCTGGCTCTGGACAAGGCGTTGAGCGCCAACATGAGCCGCGACATCATCGATCGCGCCGTTGCGCGCGGTGCCGGTGCCACTGAAGCGGACAACGTTGAAGAACTGACCTACGAAGGTTACGGCCCAGGCGGCGTGGCGGTGATGGTCGAGTGCATGACCGACAACCGCAACCGTACCGCCGCAGCCGTGCGTCATGCGTTCAGCAAGTGTGGCGGCAACCTCGGCACCGACGGTTCGGTGGCCTATCTGTTCGAGCGCAAGGGCCAGATCAGTTTCGCCCCGGGTGTCGATGAAGACGCACTGACCGAAGCGGCGCTGGAAGCCGATGCCGATGACGTGGTCACCCACGAAGACGGTTCGATCGACGTGTTTACCTCGTTCACCGGTTTCTATGCGGTGCGCAACGCGCTGGAAGCGGCCGGGTTCAAGGGCGACGACGCGGAAATCGTCATGCAGCCAACCACCAGCGCTGAGCTGGATCTGGAAGGTGCGGAGAAGGTGCTCAAGTTGATCGACATGCTTGAGGACCTGGATGACGTGCAGAACGTCTATTCCAACGCGGATATCCCGGAAGACGTCGCCGCTCAGCTTGGCTGATGTAAATAGAAAGGTTGCAGTTTTTTGCTGGCTCTACACTTCCTCTGTAGGAGCTGCCGAAGGCTGCGATCTTTTGATCTTTTAAAAACACAAAGATCGCAGCCTTCGGCAGCTCCTACATGTACCCTCAGCTTTCGCATCATTTTCTGCAGGCTTTATGACTCTAATCCTTGGTATCGACCCCGGTTCGCGCATCACCGGTTACGGGATCGTTCGCGATACCGGGCGGGGTGGCTGCATCTATGTGGCCTCGGGCTGCATTCGCACCGGCTCCGGCGAGCTGCATGAGCGTCTGCAAATCGTCTATCGCGGCGTGCGCGAAATCATCAAGACCTACGGACCGGTGACCATGGGCATCGAAAAGGTGTTCATGGCGAAAAACGCCGACTCGGCGCTGAAACTCGGTCAGGCGCGCGGCGCGGCCATCGTCGCCGGCGCCGAGGAGTGCCTGGAAATCGCCGAATACACCGCCACGCAAGTCAAACAGGCCGTGGTCGGCACCGGTGCGGCCAATAAGGAGCAGGTGCAGATGATGGTCATGCACATGCTCAAGTTGACCAGCAAGCCGCAGATCGACGCCTCAGACGCCCTCGCGATTGCCATTTGCCATGCGCACACGCGCTCAAGCCTGCTGCCGCACGGGCTGGGAACCGCACGCAGTCGTGGCGGGCGCCTGCGTCTCTGATAGCATCAGCATCAATTTTCCTGAAAGTGGCTTTGCGGTGCCTGTGTTGCCGGCGTGCAAGCCACCTTCAATCGTCGCCAGCCCACGGCTGGCCAGCGCTCAAGGATTCAAAACGTGATTGGACGCTTGCGCGGCACCCTGGCTGAGAAACAGCCGCCGCACCTGATTCTCGATGTCAATGGCCTCGGCTATGAGGTGGAAGTGCCGATGACCACGCTTTATCGGTTGCCGTCGGTCGGTGAACCGCTGACCCTGCACACCCATTTGGTCGTACGCGAAGATGCGCAATTGCTCTATGGTTTTGCCGGCAAGCGTGAGCGAGACTTCTTTCGCGAGCTGATCCGTCTCAACGGCGTCGGGCCGAAACTGGCGCTGGCGTTGATGTCGAGCCTGGAAGTCGATGAGCTGGTGCGCTGCGTGCAGTCTCAGGACACTTCGGCGTTGACCAAGGTGCCGGGGGTTGGCAAGAAGACCGCCGAGCGTCTGCTGGTGGAGTTGAAAGATCGCTTCAAGGCCTGGGAAACCTCGCCGGCGATGTTCGCGCTGGTGCCGAATCAGCCGGACGGCCCGGCGCCGGTCAACAGCGCCGAGACCGATGCGGTCAGTGCGTTGATCTCGTTGGGCTACAAGCCGCAGGAAGCGAGCAAGGCGATTTCCGCGATCAAAGACAAGAACCTGAGCAGCGAAGACCTGATCCGCCGCGCTCTGAAGGGAATGATTTAAGTGATTGAAGCTGATCGTCTGATCGCCGCCGCGCACAGCCCGCGCGAGCGCGAAGAAGTCCAGGATCGGGCCATCCGCCCGGTCAGTCTGGCCGACTACATTGGCCAGCCGACCGTGCGCGAGCAGATGGAGCTGTTCATCCAGGCTGCCCGTGGCCGCAGTGAATCCCTCGATCACACCCTGATCTTCGGCCCTCCGGGGCTGGGCAAGACTACGCTGGCCAACATCATCGCCCAGGAAATGGGTGTGTCGATCAAGAGCACCTCCGGGCCAGTGCTGGAGCGTCCGGGTGATCTGGCCGCGTTGCTGACCAATCTTGAGCCGCACGACGTGTTGTTCATCGACGAAATCCATCGTCTGTCGCCGATCGTTGAAGAAGTGCTGTATCCGGCGATGGAAGATTTCCAGCTCGACATCATGATTGGCGAGGGGCCGGCGGCGCGTTCGATCAAACTGGATCTGCCGCCGTTCACTCTGGTCGGCGCCACCACCCGCGCCGGCATGCTGACCAACCCGTTGCGAGACCGCTTCGGTATCGTCCAGCGCCTGGAGTTCTACAGCACGGCGGATCTGGCAACCATCGTCAGTCGTTCGGCGGCGATTCTCGGTCTGCCGCTGGACCCGGAAGGTTCGTTCGAGATCGCCCGTCGCGCCCGTGGCACGCCGCGAATAGCCAACCGTCTGCTGCGTCGGGTGCGCGATTTCGCGGAAGTGCGCGCCAAGGGCCACATCACCAAAGCGGTGGCGGATCTGGCGCTGAACCTGCTGGATGTCGACGAGCACGGTTTCGATCATCAGGATCGACGCCTGCTGCTGACCATGATCGAGAAGTTCGACGGCGGCCCGGTCGGTATCGACAGTCTGGCGGCGGCGATCAGTGAAGAACGCCACACCATTGAAGACGTGCTCGAACCGTATCTGATCCAGCAGGGCTATATCATGCGCACGCCACGGGGCAGGGTGGTGACGCGGCATGCCTATTTGCATTTCGGTTTGAATGTTCCGTCACGCATGGGCGAGATGCCCGTGGCAGACGAGTTTCTCGACGCCGTCGACGATTGATACACATTTGTTGGTGATTTATTCAGGGTTTGTACTGTCAGACGACGGTACTTTTGCGTTAAAGCTTTGAAACCACGAAAAACAGTTGTCTGGCCGGATTGGCAACCTGAGGAGTAAGCACTAGAGTATGCGCGCGCAAAACGGGCTTGAGCCGTTCGCACATCGTTGTCGCGTTTATTACGAGGACACCGATGCGGGCGGCATCGTGTATTACGTTAATTACCTCAAGTTTATGGAACGGGCTCGAACCGAGCGGCTACGGAAACTGGGCTTTGCCCAATCTGTGCTTGCCGGAGAGGACCTGTTGTTCGTCGTGCATTCCAGCGAAGCGCGCTACCACGCGCCGGCGCGACTGGACGACGAATTGCTGGTAAGCGCTGATGTAATCGAATTGAACCGTGCCAGCCTGCGCTTCAAACAGCAGGTCAGGCGGGCCACGGATAATGTGCTGCTCTGCGAAGGGCAGTTTTTGGTGGCCTGCGTGCGCACCGACAGTTTGAAACCCCGGGCCCTTCCCGAAGACCTGCGTGCGGCCTTCGCCGACGCGGTCGGCCCGGGTACACACTCAAAGCAGGAGATAAAGCGTGGAAGCTAACGTCGTCGACCATTCCTCCATGTGGAGCCTGGTCAGCAATGCCAGCATCGTGGTGCAGTTGGTAATGTTGACCCTGGTGGCCGCATCGGTGACCTCATGGATCATGATCTTTCAGCGCAGCAACTTGCTGCGTGCCGGTCGACGCGCCCTGGAGAGCTTCGAAGAGCGCTTCTGGTCGGGTATCGACCTGTCCAAACTGTACCGTCAGGCCGGCAGCAACCCTGATCCGGATTCGGGCGTGGAGCAGATCTTCCGTGCCGGCTTCAAGGAATTCTCCCGTCTGCGTCAGCAGCCAGGTGTCGATCCTGAAGCCGTGATGGAAGGTGTCGCTCGTGCGATGCGCGTGGCCATCTCGCGCGAAGAAGAGAAACTCGAGCAGAGCCTGCCGTTCCTCGCCACCGTCGGTTCGGTCAGCCCGTACATCGGTCTGTTCGGTACCGTGTGGGGGATCATGAACTCCTTCCGCGGTCTGGCCAGCGCTCAGCAAGCGACCCTCGCCACCGTTGCTCCGGGTATCGCCGAAGCCCTGATCGCCACCGCGATCGGCCTGTTCGCTGCGATCCCGGCGGTCATCGCTTACAACCGTTTTGCTGCGCGCAGCGAAACCTTGCTGGGCCGCTACTACACCTTCGCCGATGAATTCCAGGCGATCCTGCACCGCAAAGTGCACACCAGCGAAGAATAAGCAGGTATTTCCCGATGGCTTTAATCGCTCGAGCTCGCAAAAAGCGCAAGCCGGTCGCCGAGATGAACGTGGTGCCCTACATCGACGTGATGTTGGTGCTGCTGGTCATCTTCATGGTGACCGCGCCGATGCTCAATCAGGGCGTGAAAGTTGATCTGCCCAAGGTTTCCAGCGAAGCCTTGCCGCAGGACAACAACACCCAGGTCCTGACCATTTCGATCAAGGCTGACAAGACCTACTACTGGAACCTTGGCAGCGAAGTCGACACCGAGAAGCAACAGGACAGGGCCATGACCCTGCCACAGATGACTGACGCGGTGACCAAGATCATTCGCGCCGGCACCGAGGGCGGCAAACGCACCCAGGTGTTCATTCGTGGTGACAAGACTGTCGACTACGGCGCCGTCATGGGCGCCATGGGCGGGTTGCAGAAAGCCGGGGTCGGTAACGTTGGTCTGATTACCGAGGCCCCCTGATGCAGCAACAGCGAGAGCCGTCCGCCTCGGAAAGCTACTTCTGGCCTAGTGTTCTGGCAATCGTCCTGCACGTGCTGGTGTTCGGCATGCTGTTCGTCAGTTTTGCCTTCACGCCCGAACTGCCGCCGGCCAAGCCGATCGTCCAGGCGACTCTGTACCAGCTGAAATCGAAAAGTCAGGCGACCACCCAGACCAATCAGAAGATTGCGGGTGAGGCGAAGAAATCCGCCGCGCGCCAGACCGAAGTCGAACAGATGGAACAGAAAAAGATCGAGCAGGAAGCGGTGAAAGCGGCGGAACAAAAGAAAGAGGAAGCGGCTCAAAAGGCCGAGGAAGCCAAGAAGGCCGACGAGGCGAAGAAAGCGGACGAAGCGAAAAAGGCTGATGAAGCCAAGAAAGCCGACGACGCGAAGAAAGCCGAAGCGAAAAAGGCCGAAGAGAAACAATTGGCTGATATAGCCAAGAAGAAGGCCGAAGACGAAGCGAAGAAGGCTGCTGAGGAAGAGGCGAAGAAAGCCGCTGCCGAAGAAGCCAAGAAGAAGATCGTCGAAGACGCGAAGAAGAAAGCCGCCGAAGACGCCAAGAAGAAAGCTGAAGCTGAAGAGGCGAAGAAGAAAGTCGCCGAAGACGCGAAGAAGAAAGCTGCTGCCGATGCTGCGAAGAAGAAAGCGCAGGAAGCGGCACGCAAATCTGCCGAAGACAAAAAGGCCCAGGCCCTGGCAGATCTGCTTTCCGACACGCCGCAGCGTCAGCAGGCCCTGGCCGATGAGCAGGGTGACGAGGTTGCCGGCAGTTTCGATGACCTGATTCGCGCTCGCGCAGCAGAAGGCTGGGCTCGTCCTCCTTCGGCGCGCAAAGGCATGACGGTCGTGCTGCAAATCGGCATGTTGCCGGACGGCACGGTGACTTCGGTCAGCGTGGCCAAGTCCAGCGGTGACGGTCCGTTCGATGCTTCGGCAGTCGCGGCAGTGAAGAATATTGGACGTTTGACAGAAATGCAGGGAATGAAGCCGAGCGATTTCGCTCCGTATCGTTCATTCAAGATGACATTCACACCTGAGGATCTAGCCTTGTGAGAAACCTTCTTCGAGGAATGCTGGTCGTGATCTGCTGCATGGCAGGGATCGCGGCGGCAGATGAAAAGAACATTCTGGTCACCAGCGGCAGCGATCGGGCTACTCCGATCGCCGTCGTACCGTTCGGCATGCAGGGCGGCGCCGTGCTGCCGGATGACATGGCTGAAATCATTGGCAACGACTTGCGCAACTCGGGCTATTACTCGCCGATTCCGAAAGCCAACATGATCAGCCAGCCAAGCCAGCCGAGCGAAATCATCTTCCGTGACTGGAAAGCGGTGGGTGCTCAGTACATGATGGTCGGCAGCATCGCTCCAGCGGGCGGTCGCCTGCAGGTGCAGTGGGCACTGTTCAACGTCGCCACCGAACAGAAAGTGGCTGACGGCAGTGTGTCCGGTACGACCGACCAGATCCGTGACATGGCGCACTTCATCTCCGATCAGTCGTTCCAGAAGCTGACCGGCATTGAAGGTGCCTTCTCGACGCGTCTGCTTTACGTAACGGCCGAGCGTTTTTCCGAGAAGAACACCCGTTACACCCTGCAACGCTCCGACTATGACGGCGCCCGCGCAGTGACTCTGCTGCAATCGCGCGAGCCGATTCTGTCGCCGCGTTTTGCACCGGACGGCAAGCGTATCGCCTACGTGTCGTTCGAGCAGAAGCGTCCGCGTATCTTCATGCAGAACATCGACACCGGTCGCCGTGAGCAGATCACCAACTTCGAAGGCCTCAACGGCGCGCCAGCCTGGTCGCCGGACGGCAATCGCCTGGCGTTCGTGCTGTCGAAAGACGGTAACCCGGACATCTACGTAATGAACCTCGGTTCGCGTCAGATCAGCCGCGTAACCAATGGCCAGGGCATCAATACCGAACCGTTCTGGGGCAAGGATGGCTCGACCATCTATTTCACCTCGGACCGTGGCGGCAAGCCGCAAATCTATAAAACCAGCGTCGGTGGCGGTGGTGCCGAGCGTGTGACGTTCGTGGGCAACTACAACGCCAACCCGAAACTTTCGGCTGATGAAAAGACTTTGGTGATGATCCATCGTCAGGATGGCTTCACCAATTTCAAGGTGGCAGCTCAGGATCTGCAGCGGGGTAGTGTAAAGATCCTCACTGATAGCACTCTGGACGAGTCACCTACTGTTGCGCCCAACGGCACCATGGTAATCTACGCCACCCGCCAACAGGGCCGGGGAGTCTTGATGCTCGTGTCCATTAATGGGCGCGTGAGGCTCCCGCTTCCTACCGCTCAAGGCGAAGTCAGAGAACCGTCCTGGTCCCCTTACCTGAAGTGAGCGGGCGCTACACGTTTTACTTAACACACTGGGGTTCATTAGGAGTTTCACGATGGAAATGCTGAAGTTTGGTAAATTTGCTGCGCTGGCTCTGGCCATGGCTGTAGCTGTAGGTTGCTCGTCCAAAGGCGGCGACAACGCCGGTGAAGGCGCTGTTGATCCAAACGCTGGTTACGGCGCAAACACTGGTGCCGTTGACGGTTCCCTGAGCGAAGAAGCTGCTCTGCGCGCAATCACCACCTTCTACTTCGAATACGACAGCTCGGACCTGAAGCCAGAAGCCATGCGCGCTCTGGACGTTCACGCCAAAGACCTGAAAGCAAACGGCGCTCGCGTTGTTCTGGAAGGCAACACCGACGAACGTGGTACTCGTGAGTACAACATGGCACTGGGCGAGCGTCGTGCGAAAGCCGTTCAGCGCTACCTGGTACTGCAAGGTGTTTCCCCAGCTCAGCTGGAACTGGTTTCCTACGGCGAAGAGCGTCCAGTTGCTACCGGCAACGACGAGCAGTCCTGGGCCCAGAACCGTCGCGTCGAACTGCGTAAGTAATTCGATATGCGAACGTGCCGTCGTGCTGTAACTGTTCTGGCTCTCAGCCTCGCGCCGCTTGCGGCGTGGGCTGCGGTTCCTGTGGTCGATGACAACTCCGGTTATAACAATAGCGGGAGCAGTTATCCGCCTGCGGGTTACGGTACGAACGGCGCCTATGCCGGGGGAGCGGCTTCGGCCCCTGCCTCGGCACAAGGCATGCTGTTCAACCAATTGCAACAGATGCAGGATCAGATCTCGCGCCAACAGGGCGTGATCGAAGAACTGCAGAATCAGGTTTCGCGCATGAAGCAGGAATCCCTGGAGCGATACCAGGATCTTGATCGGCGCATAGGATCCGGCGTTGCACCAGCCGCGACTCCCGAGAATTCTTCTGCCGGTGGCGATGCAAGTGCTGCTGCCGGTGCTGCCGCAGGCGCGGGTGCTGCTGCGGCAGCCCAGGCCCCTGCCGCGGGTAGCGAACCGGCTGATCCGGCCAAGGAAAAGCTGTATTACGATGCCGCTTTCGACCTGATCAAATCCAAGGATTTCGACAAGGCCAGCCAGGCCTTCGCCGCTTTCCTGCGCAAATATCCCAACAGCCAGTACGCGGGCAACGCCCAGTACTGGTTGGGCGAAGTGAACCTGGCCAAGGGTGATCTGCAAGGTGCAGGTCAGGCCTTTGCCAAGG
>NZ_RCOD01000079.1:0-12010 GCF_004307505.1 Pseudomonas sp. Sample_11 | reverse complement strand
CCCAAAAGGCTTGCTCCTACGTTCGGCCCTCGCAGGCTCGGGTTCCTTCGCTGCGGGATCGATCCGGGCGCAGCGGCTCCGGTTTGCTTCGCTGCACCTCCTTGCGCTGTGTCTGGCTGCGCCAGACGGTCGCTGCGCTCCCACGCCCGGACCAATCCCTCCGCTCAGCCTTCCGACGTCGCCGGTGGATCAAAATCAAAAGCACTCGAGCTAACGCTCATTGTGTAGGAGCTGACGAAGGCTGCGATCTTTTGCTTTTGCTTTTCTGTGGGAGCGAGCCTGCTCGCGAAGGCGTCTGCAAGGTCACCTTCTACAAAGGCAAATACCGACTCAGCAGTGCCCGCAACGCCGCCGGCTTCACCGGTTTGGCCAGGTAATCCAGGCCCGCCGCATGCACTTGCGCCACGGTCTCCGGGCGTCCATCCGCGCTGATGACCACGCCGGGCACGGGCTCGCCCAGGCGCGTGCGCAACCAGGCCATCAGCTCTGTGCCGGTGTCGCCGTGGTCGAGGTGATAGTCGACCAGCGCCAGTTGCGGCCGCACACCTTCATTCAATATCGCTGCGCATTCTTCGCGGTTGCGCGCCGTCCACACTTGGCAGCCCCAGCGGCTCAGCAGGCTGTTCATGCCGATCAGGATGCTGTCTTCGTTATCGATGCACAGTACCTGCGCGCCGCTGAGCAGTTTTCCGTTCAGTTCCACCGTGGCGCTAGCTGGAGGCGTTTGCGTGCGGGCGATCGGCACCGTCACGCTGAACACACTGCCGCGCCCCGGCCAGGAGCGAACCCGCAGGGTGTGCCCGAGCACGCGGCACAAGCCATCGGCGATCGCCAGTCCCAGGCCCAGGCCTTTTTCGGCGCGGGTCTGGTGGCTGTCGAGGCGTTTGAATTCTTCGAAAATCACTTGTTGTTTGTCTTCCGGAATCCCCGGGCCGCGATCCCAGACTTCCAGACACAGCTCGCCACCGCGCCGACGCACGCCCAGCAGCACCGGGCCTTTGGCATAGCGGAACGCGTTGGTGAGGAAGTTTTGCAGAATCCGCCGCAGCAGTTTGATGTCGCTGTCGATGCGCAATTGACTGCCACGCACCCGGAACGTGAGTTTTTGCTCTTGGGCCAGTGCCTTGAATTCTGCGCCGAGGGTGTCGAACAGTTCGTTGACGGCGAAGGCTTTGCGATCCGGGTTGATCTTGCCGTTTTCCAGGCGCGAGATGTCCAGCAGATCGCTGATCAGGTCTTCCGCCGAACGCAGCGAGCTGTCGAGGTGTTGCACCAGTTGTTGCGCCTCTGCGCTCAAGCCTTCGTTCTGGTGGGAGAGGGCGGCGGAGAACAGTCGCGCGGCGTTCAGCGGTTGCATCAAGTCGTGGCTGACGGCGGCGAGGAAGCGGGTTTTCGACTGGTTGGCCGCCTCGGCATTGCCCTTGGCTTCGGTGAGCGCGACGTTGAGTTGCGACAGTTCCTGGGTGCGCTCGCTGACCCTTTGTTCCAGCCCTTCGTTGGCCTCGGTCAGCGCCTGTTCGGCTTCGCGGAACGCGGTAATGTCGGTGAAGCTCATGACAAATCCGCCGCCGGGCATCGGGTTGCCGATCAGCTCGATCACCCGGCCATTGGGGAACAGCCGTTCGGAAGTGTGCGCGCGGCCCTGACGCATCCAGTGCAAGCGTCGCGCGACGTGCACTTCCGCTTCGCCGGGGCCGCACAAACCGCGTTCGGCGTTGTAGCGAATGATGTCGGCAATCGGCCGGCCGACGCTGATCAGGCCGTCGGGGTAGTTGAACAGCTCCAGATACCGCCGGTTCCACGCCACCAGTTTCAGCGACTGGTCGACCACACTGATGCCCTGGGTGATGTTCTCGATCGCGCCTTGCAGCAGGGCGCGGTTGAACTGCAGCACTTCCGAGGCTTCGTCAGCGATTCGGACTACGTCCTCCAACTGCATTTCCCGACCTTCGATGGCGGCCTTTACTACGGCGCGCGTCGAAGAAGCGCCGAGGACACCGGCGAGCAAGCGTTCGGTGTGGGCAATCCATTCGCTGTCGGCGTTCTGGTTGGGGTTGAAGCCCTTGCCCTGGCGGTAGGCGAAGCGAATGAAGCTCTGCCGCGCGCGTTCTTCGCCGACAAAACGCGCCGCCAGTTGCAGCAGATCGTCGATCTGTACCGCCAGCATCGAACGAGCGTTAGGTCGTGCGCTGATTTCCTGACCGATGAAACGCCCAGCCTGCCAGTGCTCGGAAACCCGCGTGCGCGAGAGCACCGAGACCCAGGCGAACAGGGTGAAATTACCGGCCAGCGACAACACCACGCCTTGGGTCAGCGGGGTGATCGGCAGGTTCAGTGGATTGCTGTGCAGCCACGCCAACCCGGGGAAACTCGCCAGCGGCCAGCCGAGACTGTGCGCGGCAATCGGCAGCACCAGTGTGTAAAACCAGAGAAACGTGCCGGTGGCGAGGCCGGCGAACACGCCCCGGCGGTTGGCCTGTTTCCAGTACAGCGCGCCGAGCATCGCCGGGGCCAGTTGCGTTACCGCCGCGAAAGCGATCTGGCCGATGGTCGCCAGGCTCGCGGTCGAGCCAAGCAAGCGATAACTGACGTAGGCCAGCAGCAGAATCACCACAATACTCACGCGGCGCACCGAGAGCATCCACTGGCGGAACACCTCGAACGGGCGCTCGGCGTTGTTGCGGCGCAACAGCCACGGCAACAGCATGTCGTTGGAAACCATGGTCGACAGCGCAACGCTGGCGACAATCACCATGCCGGTCGCTGCCGATGCACCACCGATAAACGCCAGCATCGCCAGCGCCGGATGGGCCTGGGCCAGTGGCAGGCTGATCACGAACGAGTCGGGCAGCACATCGCTGGGCAGCATCATCTGACCGGCGAGAGCGATCGGGACTACAAACAGCGCCGCCAATGCCAGATAGGCGGGGAAGACCCATTTCGCCAGACGCAGATCCTGCGGGTCGATGTTCTCCACCACGGTCACGTGAAATTGCCGGGGCAGGCAAATGATCGCCATCATCGCCACGCCGGTCTGCACCACCATCGATGGCCAGTTAATGGTTTCCTTCCAGTACGCCTCAAGGCGCGGGGCGAGCATTGCCTGATTGAACAGGTCGTCGAAACCGTCATACAGGCCGTACGTGACGAAGGCGCCGACGGCGAGAAAGGCGAACAGCTTGACCAGCGATTCGAAGGCAATCGCCAGCACCATGCCACGGTGGTGTTCGGTGGCGTCGAGGTTGCGCGTGCCGAAAACGATGGTGAACAGCGCCAGCACCAGCGACACGATCAGCGCCGTGTCCTGGGCGCGGGTGCCCATGGCATCGGCGCCGGCGCCGATCAACAGGTTCACGCCGAGGACAATGCCTTTGAGTTGCAGGGCAATATAGGGCAACACGCCGACCAGACAGATCAGCGCCACCACCACCGCCAGCGATTGCGATTTGCCGTAGCGCGCGGCGATGAAGTCGGCGATGGAGGTGATGTTCTCCTGTTTGCTGATCATCACCATTTTCTGCAGGACCCACGGTGCTCCGACCAGCAGCAGGATCGGCCCGAGGTAGATCGGCAGGAATGACCACAGTTGTTCCGCCGCCTGACCGACCGCGCCGAAGAACGTCCAGCTGGTGCAGTAGACCGCCAGCGACAGGCTGTACACCCAGGCGCGCACCCGCGGCGGCAACGGTGTGCTGCGACGGTCGCCGTAGAAGGCGATGGCGAACATGATGGCCATGTAGGCCAGGGCAACGACGGCGATCAGCCCGGTGGACAACGACATGCAGCACTCCCGACAAATGACTCCCCGGCACTCCTGCCCGGGCGGACAGTCTCGCACGCGCGCGGCGGTTAGTCAGTGTCGACCAAGGTCGTGGCGTGGTGGGGTGTCGCAGGCATGGATCGTTGCGTTTGTGCGTTGATCCTGCCCGACGCGCAATCCTGTAGGAGCTGCGATCTTGATGTGAAGGTCAAAAGATCGCAGCCTCGTTGCACTCGTCGGCTCCTACATCAAAGCTTGCGTCAGTCCAGATGCAGCGCAATATCGATCAACCGATGCAACTCATCCACCTCCAGCGCCGTGGCCGAAAACAGAATCCGGAACACCACCGGCGCCACCACCAGATTGATCAAGCGATCGACACTCGGCGCCTTCTCATGCGGATAGCGATCGACAATGGTCTGCAACTGCGCACCGATGATCGCCACGCAATAGCCCGGCGTAGCGCTGGCCTGCACGTCGCGCATCATGTTGCGCCCGACCTCCGAACTCATCTCGTCGAGATATTGCTCGGCCCAGGCGCGGATATCGCCGCGCAGGCTGCCAGTGCTCGCCGGCTCGCTGTCCGGGCGCATGCGGGCGAGGGCGACGTCCGCCAGCAACGCCGCCAGATCACCCCAGCGTCGATAAATCGTCGACGGCGTAACCCCCGCGCGGGCGGCAATCTGCGGGACGGTCACGGTGGAACGTTCCTGCTCTTGCAGCAGCGCATTGACCGCCGAATGAATCGACTCCTGCACCCGGGCACTGCGGCCACCGGGACGTAAACCTTCTTTAATAGCCATGCGGCAGACCTTAACACAAAGAATTTGCTTTAAGCGCTGGGCGGTAGCACACTGCGCAAAAGCAAAAAATTAGCTTTTGCGGAGTGTGCCCATGACCAGCCCCTTGAATAGTGTCGCTTCCCACCGGTCGAGCTTGTGGTTTCTGGCGATCACCTTACTCAGTTTTCTCGCCGCTTCCACCGCGCCGACGCCGTTGTATCACTTGTATCAGGATCAACTGCATTTCTCGGCAGCGATATTGACGCTGATCTTCGCCGTTTATGCTTTCAGTCTGTTGGCAGCGTTGCTGACGGTCGGTTCGCTTTCCGACCATCTCGGACGTAAACCGGTGATCTTCACCGCCGTGTTGCTCAATGCGCTGGCCATGTTGCTGTTCATCTATGCCGATAGCGTGGCTTGGTTGATCAGCGCACGGGTGTTGCAAGGTTTCGCCACCGGCATGGCCACTGCCGTATTGAGCGCAACGCTGCTCGACACCGACCGGCAGCAGGGGCCGCTGATCAACAGTGTCGCACCGTTACTCGGGATGGCTCTGGGCGGTTTGGGCTGTGGCTTGCTGGCAGAATTTGCACCGGCGCCGTTGCAGCTGACCTATTGGTTGCTGTTGGCGTTGTTCGTGTTGCAAGGCATGTATGTCTGGCGCCTGCCGGAGAGTGTCTCGCGGCAAGGTGGGGCGCTGGCGTCGTTGCGACCGACCCTGCACGTGCCGGTGCAAGCGCGTTCAACGTTGTGGCGAGTGCTGCCGCTGAACACCGCAACCTGGGCGCTCGGTGGTTTTTATGCCTCGCTGGCACCGTCATTGGTGCGCACGGCCACTGGTTCTACCTCCAATCTGATCGGCGGCGCTACGGTCGCGGCGCTCACCGTGACCGGTGCGTTGATGATTTTCATGATGCGCAATCGTCCGGCCGCTCAGGCGCTGCGGCTGGGCGCGAGCCTGCTGCCAATCGGGCTAGTGCTGATTCTGCTCGGCGTGCATGGCGCCAGTCTGTCGTTGTTTTTCTTTGGCACACTGGTCGCCGGTTGCGGCTTTGGTTCGGGCTTTCTCGGAGCGGTGCGCAGCCTGGTACCTCTGGCTTTGCCGCATGAACGAGCCGGGTTGATGTCGGCGTATTACGTGCTCAGTTATCTGGCGTTCTGTTTGCCGGCGTTGCTTGCCGGGCACTTGGCGCGCAGTTTCGGGTTGCTGGCGATCACTGATGGTTACGGCGTTGTGTTGATCGTGCTGGCCTTGGCTGCGCTGCTGCTCAGTCTGCGTCCGCAG
Organism: Pseudomonas sp. Sample_11; assembly: GCF_004307505.1. Classification (NCBI taxonomy): domain Bacteria; kingdom Pseudomonadati; phylum Pseudomonadota; class Gammaproteobacteria; order Pseudomonadales; family Pseudomonadaceae; genus Pseudomonas; species Pseudomonas sp. Sample_11. The sequence continues at coordinate 6,183 of NZ_RCOD01000079.1, read as the reverse complement.
ACAGGCAGAGTTTGCAGCGCTCCTTAGCGCGTGTAGACGCTTATCTGCAAAACAGATAACAGTTAGAGATATTACCCGTTATATCGATATTCGATTCGGATCTACCATGGACTCAACCTCACCAGAGGACAGGAGTTCATGATGATTTGCCCTAACAGTGTCACCCCCGGCTACAAACCTTTCAGCCAGCTGCAGCATCCGCGTGAAGTGATCCGCCAGTTCACGCCGAACTGGTTCGCCGCGACTATGGGCACCGGTGTGCTGGCATTGGCGCTGGCTCAGTTACCGCTGGCCATTCCCGGATTACGCGTCGTGGCCGAGGGGCTGTGGCTGTTCAACATTCTGTTGTTCAGCTTGTTTACTGCTGCCTACGCCGCGCGCTGGATTTTGTTCTTTGACGAGGCGCGGCGGATTTTCGGTCATTCCACCGTGTCGATGTTTTTCGGCACCATTCCCATGGGCCTGGCGACGATCATCAACGGCTTTCTGTTGTTCGGGCTGCCGCGCTGGGGCGACGGTGTCATTCAGCTCGTTGAAGCGTTGTGGTGGATCGATGTAGCGATGTCGCTGGCCTGCGGTGTGCTGATTCCGTACATGATGTTTACCCGCCAGGAACACAGCATCGATCAGATGACCGCGGTCTGGTTGCTGCCGGTAGTGGCGGCGGAAGTGGCAGCGGCCAGCGGCGGCTTGCTCGCGCCGCATCTGACCGACGCCCATGGGCAACTCGTCGTACTGACCACCAGCTATGTGCTCTGGGCTTTCTCCCTGCCAGTGGCGTTCAGCATTCTCACCATTCTGTTGCTGCGCATGGCCTTGCACAAACTGCCCCACGAAAACATGGCCGCGTCGAGCTGGTTGGCGCTGGGTCCGATCGGCACCGGTGCCCTGGGCATGTTGCTGTTGGGCGGTGAGGCACCAGCGATTTTTGCCGCGAATGGTCTGCCCGGCGTCGGTGAAATTGCTTCAGGCCTGGGTCTGGTCGCTGGGATCACGCTGTGGGGTTTTGGTCTGTGGTGGATGTTGATGGCGCTGCTGATCACCGTGCGTTATCTGCGTGACGGCATTCCGTTCAACCTCGGCTGGTGGGGCTTCACCTTCCCATTGGGCGTGTATTCGCTGGCGACGCTGAAACTGGCAAGTATCCTCAACCTGACATTTTTCAGTGTGTTCGGTACGGCGCTGGTGATTTTGTTGGCGGCAATGTGGCTGATCGTCGGCAAGCGCACCGTGCAGGGCGCGTGGCGAGGCGAGCTGTTTGTCTCGCCGTGTATTGCAGGTTTGAAGAAATAATCCGAAAAGTTTAGGTAAGGTGTGGCCTGGATCGTGGTGCGGGATTCCAATAACAAGCACCCAGGCCTCACTACCTAACATCAGGAAACACGGAAGATGAGTCACCCCTCACAGTTCAACCTGTTGCGCACCCGGCGCTTTTTGCCCTTCTTTATTACCCAGTCGCTCGGCGCGTTCAACGACAACGTGTTCAAGCAGTCGTTGATCCTCGCCATCCTCTATCGGTTGACCATCGAGGGCGATCGCTCGATCTGGGTCAACCTCTGCGCGCTGCTGTTTATCCTGCCGTTTTTCCTGTTCTCGGCGCTGGCCGGGCAGTTCGGGGAAAAATTCGCCAAGGACGCGCTGATCCGTCTGATCAAACTCGCGGAAATCGCCATCATGGCCGTAGGATCGATCGGCTTCCTCTTCGATCATCTGTCGCTGATGCTGGTGGCACTGTTCGCCATGGGCACGCACTCGGCGTTGTTCGGCCCGGTGAAGTATTCGATCCTGCCGCAGGCCTTGCGCGACGATGAACTGGTCGGCGGCAATGGTCTGGTGGAAATGGGCACGTTTCTGGCAATTCTCGCCGGCACCATCGGCGCCGGGATCATGATGTCGACCGAGCACTACGCGCCGGTAGTCTCCGCAGCGATCGTCGGCATTGCCGTGCTGGGTTATCTGGCCAGCCGCAGCATTCCGCGCGCGGCGGCCTCATCGCCGGAAATGCGCCTGAACTGGAATATCTTCAGCCAGTCCTGGGCGACGCTGAAACTCGGTCTGGGCCAGACACCTGCGGTGTCGCGCTCGATTGTCGGTAACTCGTGGTTCTGGTTTGTCGGGGCGATTTACCTGACGCAGATCCCGGCCTACGCCAAGGAATGGATGCACGGTGACGAAACCGTGGTCACGCTGATCCTGACCGTGTTTTCGGTGGGCATCGCGCTGGGTTCGATGCTCTGCGAGAAGCTCTCGGGGCGCAAAGTCGAGATCGGACTGGTGCCGTTTGGCTCGTTTGGCCTGACCGTGTTCGGCCTGTTGCTGTGGTGGCATTCCGGTGGGATCCCGGACAGCGTCACCGGCCATAGCTGGATTGCCGTGCTGGGCTTCGTGCACACCTGGGCGGTGTTGATCGACATCCTTGGCCTGGGCATTTTCGGTGGTTTCTATATTGTGCCGCTGTACGCGCTGATCCAGTCGCGCACGGCTGAAAACGAACGGGCGCGGGTGATTGCCGCCAACAACATTCTCAACGCGCTGTTTATGGTGGTGTCGGCGATTGTTTCGATCGTGTTGTTGAGCGTCGCCAAACTGTCGATCCCGCAACTGTTCCTGGTGGTGTCGCTGCTGAACATCGGCGTCAACGCCTACATCTTCAAGATCGTTCCGGAATTCAGCATGCGCTTCATGATCTGGCTGCTCAGCCATTCCATGTACCGCGTCGAGCACCGCAACCTTGAAGCGATCCCGGACGAGGGTGCGGCGCTGCTGGTGTGCAACCACGTGTCGTTCGTTGACGCCTTGCTCATCGGCGGTGCCGTGCGTAGGCCGATTCGCTTTGTCATGTACTACAAGATCTACAACCTGCCGGTGCTGAACTTCATCTTTCGCACGGCGGGCGCGATTCCTATCGCCGGACGCCAGGAAGATATCCAGATCTACGAAAAAGCCTTCACACGCATTGCCCAGTATCTGAAGGACGGCGAATTGGTGTGCATCTTTCCAGAAGGCAAATTGACCGCCGATGGCGAGATCAACGAGTTTCGCGGCGGCGTGACGCGGATTCTGGAGGAGACGCCGGTACCGGTGATTCCGCTGGCGTTGCAAGGATTGTGGGGGAGTTTCTTCAGTCGCGATCCGAACAAGGGCTTGTTCCACCGCTTGTGGTCGCGGGTGACGCTGGTGGCGGGGCCGGCGATTACCGAAGGGACGGAGCCGGCGAAGTTGCAGGTGTTGGTGGGGGAGTTGCGCGGATCCGTCAGATAGTCGTTGACTGGACGGCCCTCATCGCTGGCAAGCCAGCTCCCACAGGTTCGATGGTGTACACCAATCTTGTGGGAGCTGGCTTGCCAGCGATGGGGCCGGTGGCCTAAGCGCTGACCTTGAGTCCGATCAACCCGGTAACGATCAATGCCACACTGGCCAGCCGAATCAATGCCATCGACTCACCGAACAGAATGATCCCGGCGATCACCGTGCCCACCGCACCTACGCCGGTCCAGATCGCATAGGCTGTACCCAGCGGCAATTCCTTCATCGCCAGACCGAGCAAACCAAGGCTGATGGCCATGGCGGCAACGGTGAGGGCGGTGGGGAGCGGGCGGGTGAAGCCGTCGGTGTATTTCAGGCCGACGGCCCAGCCGACTTCGAACAGGCCGGCGCAAAACAGAATGATCCAGGACATGCAGGACCTCCATCGATTGACGGGGTCGTCCCCATATGAATGACTCGAGCGAGCCGCAGGGTCGTCCCCGCGTTGCGCAATATACTGACGAGCATTAACCCGGGGATCAAGTTTTCGGCTCAGTCGACGGCCCGTTGTGCGAGGTTGTCGCGGTCTTCTTTTTCGCTCATGCGCCGGAAGTACGTCGACAGCAGTGCTCCGGAAATATTGTGCCAGACGCTGAACAGCGCGCTCGGCACCGCCGCCAGTGGCGAAAAGTGCGCACTGGCCAATGCCGCGCCCAGTCCCGAATTCTGCATGCCGACCTCCAGTGCCAGCGACTTGCGCTGAGCCAGAGGCAAGCCGAACAGGCGCCCGGTGAAGTAGCCGAGCAGGTAACCGAAGCTGTTGTGCAGCATAACCACGGCCATGATCAACAGGCCGGACTCGGCGATTTTCGCCTGACTCGCCGCGACCACGGCGGTGACGATAATCACGATGCTGACCACCGACACCAGCGGCAACACATCCACCGCATGCCGCACCTTGTCGCCGAGCAGCCGCTGCGCGACCACGCCGAGAACGATCGGCAACAGCACCACTTGCAGGATCGACCAGAACAGCTCCATGAACGATACCGGCAGCCACGCCGAGGCCAGCAGCCAGATCAGCGCCGGGGTCAGTAGTGGGGCGAGGAGGGTAGTGACCGCGGCAATCGCCACTGAAAGCGCCAGATCACCGCGTGCCAGCCAGGTCATCACGTTTGAAGAGGTGCCGCTCGGGCAGCAACCGACCAGAATCACCCCGACGGCGATTTCCGGCGGCAGGTGAAACACCTGGCAGAGCAACCACGCCACACCGGGCATGATCACGAAATGCGCAACCACGCCCAGCGCCACCCGCCACGGATGGCGAGCGACGGCAGCGAAGTCGTCGAGTTTGAGGGTCAGGCCCATGCCGAACATCACTAGACCCAGCAGCGGTACGATCGCGCTTTTCAGGCCGATGAACCACGCCGGTTGCAGAAAGGCCACGACGGCGAATATCAGAACCCAGTAAGCGAAGGTATTGCCGACAAAGCGGCTGAGTGCAGCCAGTGCGCGCATGGCTTGATCCTTGTTATGTGAAAGCGTTAGGAAGCTAAGCATACGTCGCCAACAAAAAGATCGCAGCCTTCGGCAGCTCCTACAGGAAAACTCGTCTCATGTAGGAGCTGCCGAAGGCTGCGATCTTTTAAGCTTTCACACGAATAACGGGTCAGATCCCCTGCGGCATCTCTTCCCCACCCAACGCTTCAACCAGTGCCGGCAGGAAGTCGCCGAAGGTCAGCATCATCAGGGTGAAGCTGGCATCCAGTTGGCCCAGGGCTTCGTCGCCACCGTCCTGTTCTGCCTGATCCTGCAACAGATCCTCGAATTTCAGGCGTTTGACGGTCATCTTGTCGTCGAGCATGAACGACAGTTTGTCCTGCCAGGCCAGCGACAGCTGAGTGACGACTTTGCCGGTGCTCAGGTGCAGCTGGATTTCTTCGCTGGTCAGGTCCTGGCGTTTGCAACGGACGATGCCGCCGTCTTCGTGGGTGTCGCGCAGTTCGCACTCGTCCAGCACATAGAAATCGTCGGCGGCTTTCTGCGTGGTGACCCACTCGGTCATCACCGCAGTCGGTGCCATTTTCACGGTGAGCGGACGCACGGGCAGGGTGCCGATCACTTCGCGCAGGGTCGACAGCAGGTCTTCGGCGCGTTTCGGGCTGGCCGAGTTGACCAGGATCAGGCCCTGTTTCGGCGCGATCGCGGCAAAGGTCGACGAACGACGAATGAACGCGCGCGGCAGAAACGCCTGGATGATTTCATCCTTGATCTGATCGCGTTCCTTCTTATAGACCTTGCGCATCTGCTCGGCCTCGATCTCTTCGACCTTTTCCTTGACCGCGTCACGCACGACGCTGCCCGGCAGAATGCGTTCTTCCTTGCGCGCAGAGATCAGCAGGAAATCGCCGCTGACATGCACCAGCGGCGCATCTTCGCCCTTGCCGAATGGTGCGACGAAACCGTAAGTGGTCAGCTCCTGGCTTGCACACGGCCGCGCCAGTTTGGTCGCCAGTGCAGTTTCCAGCGCCTCGGCGTCGACAGGCAGGTCTTGGGTCAGGCGATAGATCAGCAGGTTCTTGAACCACATGGGGCGAGTCACTCCTTTATACAAAGGGGGGCATTATTGTCTTCGCCGGGGCATAGGCCAACCCTTCTCTAAGCCTTTGGAAGGCCTCGGAAAATTATTTAAAAAAGTGCTTGCCAGAGGTTGGGGTGCTCCGTAGAATGCGCGCCACACCGAAGCGAAGGGTGATTAGCTCAGCTGGGAGAGCGTCTGCCTTACAAGCAGAATGTCGGCGGTTCGATCCCGTCATCACCCACCATTCGTTTCAAGCGTTTCGCGCAGCGGTAGTTCAGTCGGTTAGAATACCGGCCTGTCACGCCGGGGGTCGCGGGTTCGAGTCCCGTCCGCTGCGCCATATTCGGTAACCTGGA
>NZ_RCOD01000098.1:0-12229 GCF_004307505.1 Pseudomonas sp. Sample_11 | reverse complement strand
CTCAGCCTTCCGACGTCGCCGGTGGATCAAGATCAAAAGCGGTACTCGAGCTTGCGCTCATTGTTGAGTGGGGCGGCTGCGCCGCGGGCAGCTGCGCTGCTTTGCTTTTACTTTTGTGGGAGCGAGCCTGACAGCCGACCTGTACTTGAGGTGGTACGCGACCAACTGTAGGAGCTGCCGAAGGCTGCGATCTTTTGATTTTGCTTTTCTGTGGGAGCGAGCCTGCTCGCGATGACGGAGGAACATTCAAATTTGATTTGACCGATATACCGCTATCGCGAGCAGGCTCACTCCTACAAAAGAATTCCGCTTAAACCGTCCATCCGTCGTCTGCCCTGAACCTCTGTCGCGCTGTTTTTTCTACCGGGTAAGTCCCTCAGGAGATACCCGTATGTTCGATCAGCAAAAGAAGGCATCACTGGCGGCATGGCGCAGGATGGCGGAGCAGGCCGAGGGCGATCTGGATCCGGAACAGCAGTATGACGAGCTGCTCAAGGCTGCGGATCAGATGGAGGAGCAGGGCCTGATCACCAGTGCCGAATGGCGCCAGTTGGTGCGTGACGCCGGCAACGTTTTTACCCTGAACGAGGAACAGCCACAGCGCTGACAGCTGCCATCGGAGGAGATCCCATGCTCAGTTATCTGTTTATCGGCGCCAACGATGTCGAGCGTTCGGCGGATTTTTACAAGGCGATCCTGACGCCGCTTGGCTACCGGCATGATCGCGAAGAACACTATTGTTTTTACCTGCCCGATTGTGCCGACAAGTCCAACGGCCCCGGTAGTGTGCACATTTCGCGACCGTTCAACGATGAGCCGGCGACACCCGGCAACGGCATGATGCCGGCATTTCGCGCCGACTCGCGGCACCAGGTCGATCAGGTGCACAAGGCCGGGCTCGACAGTGGCGGCAGCAATGAAGGACCGCCGGGCACGCGCGAGGCCTATACGCCGGACTTTTACGTGGCCTATCTGCGCGATCCTGAAGGCAACAAGCTGGCTGTGTTCTACAGCGGCTGATGGATGGAGCCTGTCGATTCGGCCCTGATGGCCGCCCGCGCCCAGTTCGCGATCACGATCAGCTTTCACATCGTGCTGGCGGCGTTCAGCATCGGTCTGGCGAATTTCCTGATGGTGCTGGAGGCGTTGTGGTTGAGGACCGGGCACCAGGTTTATCTGGATGTCTATCGCTACTGGCTCAAAGTGTTTGCCCTGAATGTCGCAGTGGGCACCGCGTCTGGATTGATTCTGGAGTATCAGTTCGGTCTCAACTGGTCGCGGCTGTCGGTGCAGGCCGGAGATGTCATCGGCCCGCTGATGTTCTATGAAGTGATGGCGGCGTTTTTCATTGAAGCCGGATTTCTCGGCATCATGCTGTTCGGCCTGAAAAAGGTCGGCCCGCGTCTGCACTTTTTTGCCACGTGTGCGGTGGCGGTGGGCTCGCTGATCAGCGCGTTCTGGATTCTTTCCGCCAACTCATGGATGCAAACCCCCGCCGGCTATTCGATTGGCGCGGACGGACGTTTCCTCGCTGAGGACTGGTGGGCAATCATCTTCAATCCTTCGTTTCCCTATCGCCTGGCGCACATGCTGCTCGCCGTGTTCATCGGCAGCGCGACGCTGATTGCCGGGATCAGCGCCTGGCAGTTGCGCAAGGCCCCGAAAAACCCGCGCGCTCGCCTGCAATTCTCCATGGCGCTGTGGGTGATTGCGCTGCTGATGCCGGTGCAGATTGTTGTCGGGGACCTGCATGGCCGGCACAGTTTGCAAGCCCAGCCGCAGAAAGTGGCGGCCATCGAAGGCTCATGGACGCGCCCGCCAGAAGGCGCGGGGGAGCCACTGCGGCTGTTCGCATGGCCTGATATGCAAGAACGCCGCAACCATTGGGAAGCGGCCATTCCTCGCATCGGCTCACTCTACCTGCAGCATGACCTGATCAGCACCATCGCCGCGCTTGATGAATTTCCGGCTGAGGACATCCCGCCCGTGGCGCCGGTGTTTTTCGCGTTCCGGCTGATGGTCGGGCTGGGACTGTTGATGCTTGGGCAGGGTGTGGTCAGCCTGATCCTGCGCCGACGTCATCGCCTGTACACGGCGCGTCGCTGGCTGGGCGCGTGCGTGCTGCTGGCGCCGGCCGGATTTCTGGCGATGCTCAGCGGCTGGGTCGTCACCGAAGTGGGACGACAGCCGTTTACGGTTTACGGATTGATGCGCACGGCGGACAGTCTGTCGTCGGTGTCGAGGGCTCAAGTCGTCGGGTCGACGTGGCTGATTCTGCTGTTTTATCTGCTGATCTTCGGCATCGGTCTGTGGGTATTGCTGCGCCTGTTGCGCGAGCCGCCACAGCAGGATCAACCGGGGCCGCAGCCCACCCTTGCCGACGAAACCGGGCACTGAGGAGTCGCAGACATGGACACCGACTGGCTGACTCTATTGTGTGCTGCCGCATTGGCGTTCTCGGTGATGAACTACGTAGTGCTCGACGGCACCGATCTGGGCGTCGGCATGCTCATGGGCCTAACAGGTTGCAGTCATCAGCGGCGAGCCATGGCGGTGTCGATTCTGCCGGTATGGGACGCCAACGAAACCTGGCTAGTGCTCGGCGGCGGTGGGCTGCTGGCGTTGTTTCCGCTGGCGTACGCGATCTTGCTGCCGGCCTTGTACGTGCCTTTTATCGTGATGTTCCTCGCCTTGATCGCGCGGGCCATGGCGCTGGAGTTTCGCGATTACGCACCGAACGAACGACGCAAGCGCATCGTCGACAGCGTGCTGGCGCTGGCTTCGCTGCTGACCGGGTTTGTCCAGGGCATGGTGCTCGGCACCCTCGTGCATGGAGTTGCCCATCAGGGCGGTCAGTACATTGGCGATGGCCGCGACTGGCTGAATCCGTTCCCGGTGTTTTGCGGTTTGGTGCTGGTGCTCGGTTACGTCTGGCTGGGAACGTGCTGGCTGTACTGGCGCACCCTTGATGAATTGCAGCAGCACTCGGCCCGCCAGGCCCGCGTGCTGTCCCTTGTCACCGTGGCGTTATTGCTGGTGCTGATCGCATGGACGGCGACATTGCAGCCGCAATATGCCCGGCGGCTCGCCGATATTCGGCTGTGGTTGCCGGCAGGGCTGATCGTCAGCGCTCTAGGATGGGTGTTCAGCAAAGGTTTTCACGGGCGCTTTGACTGTGTGCCGTTGTTCGCCGCTTTGGGCGTTTTCGTCCTGGCTTTCGCGGTGATGCTGGTCGCGCTATTTCCCTTCATCATTCCGCCGGATCTGACCTTGAGCGAAGCAGCCTCAAGCCCCACCAGCCAGATCTTCATGTTGGTCGGATTCGCCGTGCTGATCCCCATCACGCTGGCCTACAACACCTTCGGTTTCCGCGTGTTCAGCGGCAAGGTGCGCGTTGCCAACGATGGTTGAGATTCACGTTACCCGACCTTTTTTGCTCACCAGCGACAGGCGCGAAGCCCGTAGCAGATCAGCAAAAGCCGCCTTGTCGATCGGCCGACTCATGAAATAACCCTGCACCTCGTTGCATTGATCCTTGCCGAGAATCGCCAGTTGCTCCTCGGTCTCGACGCCCTCGGCCGTCACCGTCAGCCCCATGGCTTTGCCCAGACCGATGATCGCTTGCACCACGGCACGGTCGTTGGTGCCGCTGCTGATTGAGGCGATGAAGCGTTTGTCGATCTTGATCCCGTCGAACGGATAGGCGCGCAGATAACCGAGCGACGAATAGCCGGTGCCGAAGTCGTCCATGTTCAGACGCACGCCGAGCTCCTTGAGCTGATTCATGGTGGTCAGCGCGCCGTCGGTGTCGTTGAGCATCACGTTTTCGGTGATCTCCAGCTCCAGGCGGCTGGCCGGGAAACGCGTTTCCACCAGCACTTCGCGGACATCTTCGACGACGTCGCTGAGGGCGAACTGCGCAGGCGAGAGGTTGACCGACAGCAGAATGTCATGGGGCCATTCCAGCGCGGTTTCGCAGGCTTCGCGCAGCACCCAGCGGCCCAGCGGGACGATCAGGTCGGTCTGCTCGGCCAGCGGAATGAACACGTCCGGTCCGAGCAACCCTTGGGTCGGATGCTGCCAGCGCACCAGCGCCTCCACCGAAACGATGTGCTTGCCGTCGACCTTGTAGCGCGGCTGATAGTGCAGGACAAATTCGTTGTGCTTGAGCGCATGGCGCAGGTCATCTTCCATTTGTCGGCGCGTCTGGATCTGGTCGCTCATGTGCGCTTCGAAATAGCACCAGGTGTTCTTACCATCGGACTTGGCCTGATACAGCGCGATGTCGGCGTAGCGGATCAGATCGCTGGCGACGAAACCGTGCCGACGACTCAGGGCGATGCCGACACTGGCACCGATATGCAGCGGATGCTGTTCGTAGAGGATCGGCTGATGCAGGCTGCCGATCAGCCGTGTGCAGAATTTGTCGATCTCGTTATGGCTGTCCATGCCATTGAGCACCACGACGAATTCATCACCACCGAGGCGGGCGACGAGGTCGTGCTCGCGGGTGCATTCGCGCAGACGCGTGGCGACTTCCTGGAGTACCGCGTCACCGGCAGGATGGCCGAGGGAATCGTTGATCGGTTTGAAGTTGTCCAGATCGATCATCAGCAGCGACAGTGGTGGCGAGTGTTCTTTCAATATCAGCACTTCATCCAGATAACGCGCCAGTTTGTTGCGGTTGGGCAGACCGGTCAGGGCGTCATGCATCGACAGGTGCTGGATCTGCGCATGGGCGGCGACTTCGTCGGTGATATCGCTGGCAGTACCGCGATAGCCGACGACGCTGTCCTTGTCGAAAATCGGCCGCGCCGAGAGCCGGCAGTGGCGTGGCTGCCCGGAATGATCGCGATAAGTGCAGCGCAAATCGCCGGCGCTGTTTTCTTCGCTGAGTTTGCGCAGCCACAGCTCCAGTGGCGTGGTGTCGCAAGTCAGTAATTCGCCGATGTCCTGGCCCAGCCACAGGGCTTGCGGGTAGCCGGTGACTTCGCTGAAGCGTGCCGACAGATAGGTCAGCGCCAACTGATCATCAACTTCCCAGATCCAGTCTGACGCCGCTTCGGCCACGGCGCGAAAGCGTTCTTCACTGGCTTCGAGGGCATGATTGGCTTTCTCGAGTGCCTGATTCGAGGCCTGCATGGCATGAATGCTGTTGTCGACGTATTGCGATGAGCGCAATGCATGGCGGAAAAAATAGGCGGTGAGCAGCATCAGCACCAGAAACGTCGCGCCGAGCGGCGGCACCAGCGTCCACAACAATTGCTGGCCGGGTCGTTGCAGGTCGGCAACCAGACTGTAGCCGGTGCTGTCGAGGGGCACGCTTGGATGGCCTTTCTCAATGGTGCCGTCCGGGACCAGGGTCAGGTTCGTCAGGCCATAACCGCTGCCGATCTTGCGCAGTTTGGTCGGGGTCAGCTTGTCGACGAACACCAGCACCGAGGTGTTTCTCAATTCATCCAGCGGGCGCTCGTCGTTGGGAATGATCGCGGCAGCGGTGATCAGCGCCGGCCAGCCTTCGAACAATGAATAACTGCTGATCGGCTTGGTCAGATCAGGCTGACTCAGCACCTGCTCGACCAGCGCCGAGGCGGGCGCTTGCAGTACGCTGGATACGTCGGTTTCAACCATCTGCCCGCGAATCACCGCGTACTTGGTGCGCTTGCGATCGAGGACGAAAACGCCGTCGTAGCCGTCGCTGGTGAACAGGGTCTTGCCCATGTTCTGTTCGGTGTAGGCCCAGTTGACGTCGATCGGCCCGCTCAAGGCCTCATAGGCGCGAGTCCAGTAGGCATAACTGGTGATGTAGTTTTTCGACGCGGTGATGCGGTTTTCCACGGCGCGCACGGAATAGAACTGGTTCTGTTCCAGATCCTTCGCGTCAAGGGTATTGGCGATCCCAAGCAAGGTGCTGATCGCGGCGATGACACCCGCAACGAACAGTGCGCCAACGGCGATGGCCAGGCGCCGGGTCACGGCGCGTTGCGGGGTGGGGATTGGCTGCGCAGGGAGAGTAACGGCCATGTGCTCGTCCTTGATCCGGTGTCTTCTGAATCTAGAACAATGGCGAGCGCACAATGTTCAGATTGTTGTTATTGGTATCGCCTGGATTTTTTCAAAGTGTAGCGAATCCGTTGGAATTTCCAGCAGCGCCGGCCAGCGGCGAATCCCGAAAGGGCGAGACTTCCCGCACAAAAACCGGATAATGGCCGCCATTCGTTTAGCCGTATTCTGGTAATCCCGCATGGAAATCAAGGTCAACTTTCTCGACAACCTTCGACTTGAAGCCAAGTTCGACGACTTCACGGTGATCGCCGATCAGCCCATCCGCTACAAGGGCGATGGCTCGGCACCGGGGCCGTTCGACTACTTCCTGGCGTCGTCGGCCTTGTGCGCGGCTTACTTCGTCAAGCTGTACTGCGACACGCGCAACATCCCGACAGAGAACATTCGCCTGTCGCAGAACAACATCGTCGACCCGGAAAACCGCTACAACCAGATCTTCAAGATTCAGGTCGAATTGCCCGCCGACATCTCGGACAAGGATCGCCAGGGCATCCTGCGTTCCATCGACCGCTGCACCGTGAAGAAGGTGGTGCAGACCGGCCCCGAGTTCATCATCGAAGAAGTCGACAACCTCGACGCCGATGCCCAGGCCTTGTTGATGCCGCAGTCCGATTCCCAGGCGGGCACCTACATCGCCGGCAAGGACCTGCCGCTGGAACAGACCATCGCCAACATGTCGAAGATCCTTGCCGATCTCGGCATGAAGATCGAAATCGCCTCATGGCGCAACATCGTGCCCAACGTCTGGTCGCTGCACATTCGCGACGCGCATTCGCCGATGTGCTTCACCAACGGCAAGGGCGCGACCAAGGAAGGCGCACTGGCGTCGGCGCTGGGCGAGTTCATCGAGCGCCTCAATTGCAACTTCTTCTATAACGACCAGTTCTGGGGCGAAGACATCGCCAACGCCGAATTCGTCCATTATCCGGACGAGAAGTGGTTCAAGCCGGGTCCGAAAGACGAATTGCCCAGCGAAATTCTCGACGACTACACCCTCGGCATTTACAACCGCGACGGCGAACTGCGCGGCTCGCACCTGTACGACACCAACTCCGGCAACACCCAGCGCGGCATCTGCTCGCTGCCGTTTGTGCGCCAGTCGGACGGTGAAGTGGTGTACTTCCCGTCCAACCTGATCGAAAACCTCTACCTGAGCAACGGCATGAGCGCCGGCAACACCTTGGCTGAAGCGCAGGTGCAGTGCCTGTCGGAAATTTTCGAGCGCGCAGTCAAACGCGAAATCCTCGAAGGCGAAATGGCTCTGCCGGACGTACCGCAAGAGGTACTGGAGAAATACCCGAGCATCCTCGCCGGCATCAAAGGTCTGGAAGAGCAGGGCTTCCCGGTGCTGGTCAAGGACGCCTCGCTGGGTGGTGAATTCCCGGTGATGTGCGTGACCCTGATGAACCCGCGCACTGGCGGCGTCTTCGCCTCGTTCGGCGCGCACCCGAGCCTGGAAGTCGCGCTCGAACGCAGCCTGACTGAACTGCTCCAGGGCCGCAGCTTCGAAGGCCTCAACGACTTGCCGCAGCCGACGTTCTCGGGGCAGGCAGTCACCGAGCCGAACAACTTTGTCGAGCACTTCATCGATTCCAGCGGTGTGGTGTCGTGGCGCTTCTTCAGTGCCAAGCCAGACTTTGAATTCGTCGAGTGGGACTTCTCGGGCCAAGGCGAAAACTCCAACGCCGAAGAAGCCGCGACCCTGTTCGGCATCCTCGAAGACATGGGCAAGGAAGTCTACATGGCGGTCTACGAGCACATCGGCGCCAAGGCCTGCCGCATCCTCGTGCCGGATTACTCGGAAATCTACCCGATCGAAGACCTGATCTGGGACAACACCAACAAAGCCCTGCAATTTCGCGCCGACATCCTCAACCTGCACAACCTCAGTAAGGTTGGCCTGCGCAATCTGGTCCAAGGCCTGGAACGCAGCGAGCAGGACGATTACACCGATATCACCACACTGATCGGCATCGAGTTCGATGACAACACGCCGTGGGGCAAGTTGACGATTCTGGAACTGCGCCTGTTGATCTACCTCGCGCTGCAGAAGTTTGACGAGGCCAAGGATCTGGTTGAGGCGTTCCTGCAATACAACGACAACACCGTTGAGCGTGGCTTGTTCTATCAGGCTGTGAATGTGGTGCTTGAGATGGAGCTGGACGAGGATCTCGAGCTGGAAGACTACGAGGCCAACTTCCGCCGGATGTTTGGTGACGAGCGTATGGATGCGGCGATTGGTTCGGTGAATGGCAGTGTGCGTTTTTACGGTTTGACGCCAACGAGCATGAAGCTGGAAGGGCTGGACCGGCATTTGCGCTTGATCGAAAGCTATAAAAAGCTGCATGCGGCGCGGGCGGGTGTGGCGGCTTTGTCGCGTTGAAGAGCTGGCTCAGAACGTTTCGCTTTCGGCTTGAGTGTGGCTGCGTGGCTTGAACCGCAGCCCCTCACCCCAGCCCTCTCCCGAGGGAGAGGGAGCCGATTTTCAAGCTTTTCAGAATTTGTGTTCGACTCGGTTTCCCAGGTCGGCCTATTTCCACCAGACACTGCGGTCAGTTCCCTCTCCCTTTGGGAGAGGGCTAGGGTGAGGGGCTTTGGCTTTCGCGGCCATGCGCTGCATCCGCCAACTGCCCCGTATCCACCCGCACAAACACCGAATCACCCACTGCCGTCAGCACTTCCCCTGCATACACCTCGCAAATCACCCGGGTCTTGCGCCCGACTTCACCTTCGACCCGCGCACGCAAGAGCAGCGGTACGCCCATCGGCGTTGGCTTGATGAACTTGATCCCGAGGTTGCCAGTCACGCAGTCGATGCGCGGCAGGCTGCCGGCTTCGCGGTTTTCTGCGCGGTAGTGCCAGGCCATGGCGGTCCAGTTGGAGTGACAGTCGACGAGCATGGCGATCAGCCCGCCGTAAACCAGATCCGGCCAGCCGCAGTATTGGGCGTCGGGCAGATGCTCGGCGATGACGTGGCTGCCGTCCTCATCCCAACGACTTTTCACGTGCAGGCCTTGAGGATTGCGGCCGCCGCAGCCGTAACAAACGCCTTCGGGGGCGGCGAGGTCTTGCAGCGGGGTGGCGTGGCTGGACATGGCTGGGTTCATCCTGGAGTGGCGAGGCCGGACAGGCGCAAGCGGTTGCGTCCGCCGCGTTTGGACTCATAGAGCGCGGCGTCGCCAAGTTCGATCAACGCCGCGAGACTGGCCGGCGGTTTGTCGAACAGGGTGGCGCCGATGCTCAAAGTCACCGCAGCGGACGTGGGATATGTGTGCGACGCCAAGGCCAGAAACTGTTCACGCAAGGCGTTGCCCAGTTCAAGGATAGCTTCGGCTGAGGCGTTGTTGAGCAGCATCAGAAACTCATCGCCACCCAGCCGCGCCGTCAATGCATTGGCCGGAAGCTGGGCGCGGATCATCTCGCTCAGGGCAATCAGCAAGCGGTCACCGGCGATATGCCCGTACTGGTCGTTGACCAGTTTGAAGTTGTCGATATCGATCAACAGCAGCGCCCCTGGTTTTTGCGCGGAGACACCGGCCAGCAGGCGAGGCGTACGCTTTTCCAGGGCGCGGCGGTTGTAGAGGGCCGTGAGCGGATCGCGCTCGGCGAGGCGGGCGATTTGCTTTTCCCGGCGATAACGCTCGGTGCCGGTCATCGACAGGGCGATCAACATGATCGCCATCGCGCCTTCGACCAGCGAGATCTGAATGATCTCGCCGCGAAACGCCGCCAGATCGATCAGCGTGCCGGGGATCACCACGGTCAGGGCCTTGGCCACATAAAAGATGCCGTGGCCGAGCAGCACATAACGCAGTTGCACCGCGCCAACGCTCAACGACTTGCCGTGTGGACGCAGCAGCGAACTGGCCTTGAGTGTCGGGATCGCCACCAGCAGCGAGTTGGCCACCAGCATGGCCTTGGACCACAGCGGCCCGTCCGGCAACGTCAACATGATCAGCCACGTCGCGAAAATCAGATACCACGCCGGCGACAGTCGGGTCTGGGTGAAGCGCGCCACACCGAGCAGGAAAAAGAAGTGCGCGGTCACCAGCAGGCCGTTGGCGAACCAGATGCCCAGCAGCAGAAAACCGCTGCTGCGCAGCAGCGCGAGGGTGGAACCGATGGTGATGGTGGCGAAACCGGCGCTCCAGAACAGTAGCGAAGGCTCACGGATGCTGCGCCACTCGACCGCCAGGTACAGCGCGGCAGCGGCTGCGAGGGCGATCGTGATGGTCAGCATCGTTGGCGGGTCGAGCGGCATTTCCGGGCAGGCCTGTCTGTATGGCAATAGGCCTGCGATTGTAAGCGTTTGGTCAGGTTTTTCGCAGGGGGCGTGTTGCCCGGCAGACCACTGGCGCTCCAGCGGTCACTCTTGCGGGCTTAGCCAGGTGTCTACCACGCGGCGATCGAGCTCTTCCCAATAGGCCATGCCCAGCACCCGCGTGGTGTTGAGCCCGCGCAGATAACCGCGCAGTTGCTGGGCAGTGTCGCGGATCAATTGCGCATCGCGGGCGTTTTTGTCCAGCAGGATGCTTTCGTACTGCATCAGGTATTCGGCTACGCGGTCGCGATATTCAGGCAGCACGGCGTCACGGATCAGATCAAACGTTCTCAAGGCGAGACCCTCATCATTTTTCTTGAATGTGCTCAGTGTGCATCAGTCTGCGCGACGCGCAACTATTGCTGGAAGTAATAGTGACCATCAAGAAACGCAAGTTCTGCTTTGCCGGCGATCGGCGGAAAATCGCCTCCATCGAAGACGCAGCTCAAGGAAATTGCGCGATGAACATTCTGACTCGACTGGCAATGATCGCCCTGCTGATGGGCGGGGTAGTTACCGCACCGGCTTACGCAGACGACGCCCGGTCGTGTCACCTGCAACCCATCGCTGCCAGCGCCTCGGCGTTGCAGCACACGCAGACCGTGGGTGTGTTGTTGAGCGAAAACACGTTGCAGAACCTGCAATACCTGGAGCGCTACCACGACATGGCGCTGAACGGTGCGAAAGACGCACTGGACTCGCGAATCCGCGACGCCTTTGTCGGCAGCTCCGACCCGGAACTGGCCCTCGACTGGCTGGTGAGTTCGCTGCAACAGCAGTTCGTCTCGGTGACCGTCTACGACAACCTCGATGCGCTGGTTCAGGCCCATCCGGACGTGGTGGTCAAGCTCGACACCTTCAACCGCTTGCTGACTCAGCGCAACAGTTTGGTCGAGGCGCGCTTCTCTGCACGGTTCTACGACGCCGACCTGCAATACATCGGCAAGGCCGAGGGGGCGATCGAGCAAGAATTGCCTTCGGTCTGGGTGCACAACCAGGCGGCGCCGCAGATCGCCGCGCAGATCAATCAGCAACGTGACCTGCAACTCAATGCGCTGAAGCAATTCGATGTGTCGCTCAAGGCCCTGGTGGCGTCGAGCTGATTCTTAAAACGTAAATGGCAACGGCGGCGCCGTGAAGTCGAACCGTTGCCGGTTGAACCGAACCTTTATTTTCAGGATTACCCAGATGCGTCCTTTATTCGTGCCAGCCATGGCTTTTGTTTCCCTGTTGCTCGCCGGTTGCGCTTCGGCGCCGAACGATCCGACCCTGACCTTGCAGACCAGCAAGACGCCGGCGCAGTACGCCGATTGCGTGGTGCCGAAGTTGCAGGGCAGTGCGTTGAATCCGACGGTTTCGCAGAGTCAGCGCAGTTATCGGATTGTGGTGCCGAGCAAGGTCTCGGCGGATAACGTGCTGGAGGCGTACAAGGCGGGGAAGGGCGGCAAGGTGTTCATTTATGAGCGGCATTTGCTGGCGTCGAATTTGTTGCCTTCGAGTTTTGAGCGGGCGGCTCAGGAGTGTATTTGATCTGAGCGCTTGAATGGTTTTGACAGAGCTCCTTTGGTTGGCCGCAACCAACCAATTTTTTCGCCCCACACTGGTTTTCGGTTGTGGGGTTTTTTTTTTGGGGGGACTTGGCGGCCTTTGGGCCGACCATGCTTTGGGGTTTTTGGGTGTATATCCTTTTTTGGTGGTGTTGCGGCTGGCGGTTTCGCCCTTACGGCGAGGCACTTTTTCCAGACGCCGAAAAAGTACCCAAAAAGGCTTCGCCCTGACGTTCGGCCCGCTCGCTGGGGCTCGGGGTTCCTTCGCTCCGGGATCGATCCGGGCGCAGCGGCT
>NZ_RCOD01000006.1:0-14121 GCF_004307505.1 Pseudomonas sp. Sample_11 | reverse complement strand
GGCTGGTGAAGCCCTTCGATGCTCCTATGTTGTGTTAAGTGTTGGCAGATATCTGAACCCCGCCCTAGCGGTTCGGAACTTGAACCCCGGAATTTCTCCCTCCCCAATGAAATCCGGGGCTTTTTTTGCCCAAAAATCGGCTGAAGCGCGGCCATGCTGCGTTAAAAGCATCGCTAAAAAAGCTCTTTCAGGTCCCCTGAACTCCGCTTTTTAGCGCTACTTTCGCCTTGCCTGACAGCACCACAGTCAGTCTTGAAATTGTCTTACTCGGCTGCCGCCTCGGCGCCTTTGTCTGCCAGTTCCATCCAGTCGGCCAGTACAGTGTAGGCCTCTTCCAGGCCCATGCGTTTTGGTGCGGAGAACAACTGGATGGTGATCGAGTCGCCCCAGCCCTTGCGGATTTCCGACTGTACTTTCAGCAGGGTGTTCTTGGCTGCGCCGTAGGTGAGTTTGTCGGCTTTGGTCAGCAGGATGTGCATCGGCATGCCGGCGGCGACGGCCCAGTCGAGCATCAGCAGGTCGAAGTCGGTCATCGGATGGCGGATGTCCATCATCAGGATCAGACCTTTCAAACTCTCCCGACCACCGAGGTAAGCCTCGAGGTGGCGCTGCCAGTGTTGCTTGAGCGGGATCGGTACTTTTGCATAACCGTACCCCGGCAGGTCGACCAGACGGCGATCATCGTCTAGCTTGAAGAAGTTCAACAGCTGTGTGCGACCCGGAGTTTTCGAGGTGCGCGCCAGGCTGGCGTGGGTCAGGGTGTTCAGCGCGCTGGATTTGCCGGCGTTGGAACGACCGGCAAACGCCACTTCGAAGCCTTCGTCGTCTGGGCATTGATCGACTTTGGCGGCACTGAGCATGAACGTGGACTGTTGGCACAGGCCGAGGATGGGATTCTTGAGTTGCATGGGATTTCCGATGTGGGCGGCGCCGGGATTGGGCGCGGAACGCGGTGTCGCTTCCGTTTCAGTGACGCCAGTATATAATGCCGCAGATTTTGTGTGTGCTTTGTCCCAGCGAAGGATGAAGTTCACGAGAGCGACAGACTTTGATTGCGCATTAGAACGCAGAACGCTCTCAACCCTGAAAAGGTCGTTTTATGACGAAATGGCTGCTGGCTGCCGGAGTCTTGATGCCGCTTTACAGCGCACAGGCTACACAGGATCCGGAAGCTGTGTACAACCGTGTTTGTGGTGCCTGTCATTCCGGCCAACTACCCATGGCGCCCGCAAGAGGCGATCAGGAAGCTTGGACGCCGAGGTTGGCGAAAGGTATGGGGACGCTGGTGCAACACGTGACCCAGGGTTTCAAGGCGATGCCGCCGCGTGGTTTGTGCATGGACTGCAGTGCCGAGGATTACCAGGCCATCATCCTGTGGATGAGCGAGAGTAAGCCCGGTCCATAACTTAACCCTTAGCCGTAGTTGGATTAGCTGATGAACAAATTGATCGTGAGTCTGCTGTTGACCGTGGGAATTTCAGGTGTCGCCCATGCTGCCGGCGATGCCGCAGCAGGCCAGGCCAAAGCTGCCGTGTGCGGAGCCTGTCACGGCCCGGACGGCAACAGCATGGCGCCAAACTTTCCGAAACTGGCAGGTCAAGGTGAACGCTACCTCGACAAGCAATTGCACGACATCAAGTCGGGCAAGCGCGTGGTGCTGGAAATGACCGGGCTGCTGACCAACCTGAACGATCAGGATCTGGCCGACATCGCCGCATACTTCGCCAGCCAGAAAGGCAGCGTCGGCGCCGCCGATCCGAAGATCGTCGCTCGCGGTGAAGCGCTGTTCCGTGGCGGCAACCTGGAAAAAGGTCTGCCAGCCTGCACCGGCTGCCACTCGCCGAACGGCTCCGGCAATGCTGCAGCAGGCTTCCCCCATCTGGGTGGCCAGCACGCTCAATACATCGCCAAGCAACTGACCGATTTCCGCAAGGAAGAAGGCGGTCGCGCCAACGACGGCGACGCGATGACCATGCGCACCATCGCACGCAAGCTGAGCGACGAAGACATCGCTGCGGTTTCCAGCTACATCCAGGGCCTGCACTGAGGCCCTGAATCGAGGGCTGAGCGAGGCGCGCAGCGCCGGTCACGTTAACGCTCGATTAATCCTTCGCAGCAAGTATAAAAAGGGTGGCTTTGGCCGCCCTTTTTTGTGGCCGCTGCCGTTACACTACAGCACTCATGCCCGCCAGGATCTGTGTCGCAACAGGTCGAGCGAGGCGACCCAAATTGTTCAGGAGTAAAGCATGCGTAATCTGATCATCAGCGCCGCCCTCGTCGCTGCCAGCCTGTTCGGCGTCACCGCCCAGGCCGCTGAAGCCCCTGCCGCCCCTTACGTCGAACTGGCCAACCCGGTGCCGGTGGCAAAGCCTGGCAAGATCGAAGTGGTCGAGCTGTTCTGGTACGGCTGCCCGCATTGCTACGCTTTTGAGCCAGTGATCAATCCATGGGTTGAAAAACTGCCGTCCGACGTCAACTTCGTGCGCATTCCCGCCATGTTCGGCGGCCCATGGGATGCTCACGGCCAGATGTTCCTGACTCTGGAAGCCATGGGTGTCGAGCATCAGGTACACAACGCCGTGTTCAACGCGATCCAGAAAGAGCACAAGAAGCTCACCGACAAGAACGACATGGCTGACTTCCTCGCCACTCAAGGCGTGGACAAGGACAAGTTCCTCGCCACTTTCGACTCGTTCGCTATCAAAGGCCAGATCGTCAAGGCCCGTGAGCTGGCGAAGAAGTACGAAATCACTGGCGTGCCAACCATGATCGTCAATGGTAAATACCGCTTCGACATCGGCTCTGCCGGTGGTGCCGAGCAAGCATTGAAGCTGGCTGACGATCTGGTCGCCAAAGAGCGAGCGGCTAACAAGGCTGCTGCCAACTAAGCGCGGCATTCGCCATGCGCCGCTGGAAGTCCGAACGCATCGTTGGCCTGCATGATCCGCAGGTCAACGAGCATCATCTGGCGTCTACGGGCCTGCCCGCAGACCAGCGTCTGCGCTTGCTCAGTTTCAACATTCAGGTCGGCATCAGCACCGAGCGCTATCGGCATTACCTGACCCGCAGCTGGCAGCATCTGCTGCCGCACACCGGGCGTTCCGGCAATCTGCAAAAGATCGGCGACCTGCTCGGCGACTTCGATCTGGTCGCGCTGCAGGAAGCCGATGGCGGCAGCCTGCGTTCAGGCTACGTCAATCAGGTCGAACATCTGGCCCACCTCGGCGCCTTTCCCTACTGGTATCAACAACTCAATCGCAACCTCGGTCGACTGGCCCAGCACAGCAATGGCGTGCTCAGTCGCCTGAAGCCGTGGGCGATCGAGGATCACCCGTTGCCCGGCCCGAAAGGTCGCGGCGCGATCCTGCTGCGCTTCGGCGAAGGTCCGGAGGCACTGGTGGTGGTGATGATGCATTTGGCCCTCGGCGCGCGGACGCGCAGCCTGCAACTGGCCTACATTCGTGATTTGATCAGCGGCTACAAGCATCAGGTGCTGATGGGCGACATGAATACCCATGCCAGCGACCTGCTCGAACACTCGCCGTTACGCGATCTCGGCCTGCTGGCCCCGCAGGTGGAAGCGACCTTCCCCAGCTGGCGCCCACAGCGTTGCCTTGATCATATTCTGCTCAGCCCGACCCTGACCCTGGAAAAGGTCGAGGTGCTGGCCCAGCCCATTTCCGATCACCTGCCGGTCGCGGTGGAAATTCGTCTGCCGGGTTCGCTCACGGCCGACGCATTGCCCGCGTTGAGCCCTGCCCCTCGCGGAACCTGTGAATGAGCGACGACGCCCAGCGCTGGAAAGAGAAGTACCTCAAGAGCATCGAACAGCAGGACAAGCTCGAACGCCGCTGGGCCGCGCGACTCGACCTGCTGCGACGCGGTCTGGTGCGCAGCACGCTGGCGGCCGAAGGCACCGACAAGGCTGTCGATCAGTGCATGAAAGAAATGCGCGAAGTGGTGCGTACCGATGACATGGACGCCGGCCTCGCCGCCCTGCTGCCGCGCCTGGAAAAAGCCGTGCTCGACTCCGAGCAGCGCCGTGAGACCCGCATTGATCAGGTCAGCACCGCGCTGACCGCGCTGGTCACCCAGTTGCAGGCCCTGCCATTGCCGCGCGAAGTCGCGCAACCGCTGAAGAAATTTGCCAAACAACTGGACAGCCGCGTCGGTCAGGCGCGGGAAATGCCACTGCTGCTGAGCGAACTCAGTGGCTTGCAGGGCAAGGCCTTGAGTCAGTTGGAAACGCCTGCCGAGCCGGGTCGGCCGGGGCTGTTGCAGCGTTTGTTTGGCAGCCGTGACGGTGAGGAAGCCGTTGCACCGGCGGCCGACATACCAGCAACACCAGTGCCGCAACCGGTCGAAGCCCGGCAACCTGAACCGGAGCCTGCGCAATCGGCACCGGTGGCCGAGGCTGAGCCAGCGATCGCAGCGCCCGAGACCGTCATCGAAACGCCTGTCCAGACGCCGCCTGATGAGCCGCAAGTCGTTGCGTTCGCTACGCCTGTGGTCCCCGTTGAAGCCGAGCCAGTGCAGGTTGAACCAGCCCCTGACACCGAGATGACCGTCGCTGCGCCAGCAACCGAGGCGTTCAACCCCGATGAACTGATCCACCCCGGCGATACGTCGCCGCTGATCCTCGATAGCCTGCCCTTGCCCGAGCCGATCGCTCAGGCCTTGGCCGCCATCGACCCGGAGCAGTCGGAGCACGACATCCTCTTCGCTCTGCCGGATTCCCCGGAGCCGTCCTACAGCTCCGTGGCCAGACATATCGAAGACACGCTGATCGGCCTGCTCGACGACCTGACCCTGCCCGAGCGCCACCGGCCGCAAGCCGAAGCCATGCGCGAGCGGCTCAAACACGGGCTGAACTGGTACGAACTGTTGCCGATCCTCGACGATCTCGCGACTTTGATGCTGGCGATTACCGATAGCGGTCAGCACGAATTCGAAGCCTATCTGCAACAGCTCAACGAACGCCTCGAAGCGTTTCAGAGCAACCTGCAAGCGGCCAGCGAAGGGCATGCCGACAACAGCTCGGCGGCGCGGGCCATGGACACGCAGATTCGCGAGCAGGTCGACGGCTTGCAGAGCAGCGTCCAGCAAGCAGCCGACCTCGATGACCTCAAGCATGTGCTGGAGAATCATCTGGAAGGCCTGCTGGGAACGATGGATCAGCACCAGAAGCAGCGCGACGCCCGCGAGCAGGAAGTCGCCGCCAGGTTGAAGAGCCTGTCGGAGCGAGTGGCGCATATGGAACAGGAAGCCATGGGCTTCCGTGAACACCTTGAAGAGCAGCGGCAGAAAGCCCTGATCGATCCGTTGACCGGCCTGCCCAACCGTGCGGCGTGGAGCGAACGCCTTGAGCATGAAATCCAGCAATGGCAGCAGCACGGCAACACCCTCAGCCTGGCCATGCTCGACCTCGATCACTTCAAGCGGATCAACGACAGCTATGGCCATCTGGCCGGCGACAAAGTGCTGAAGATCATCGCCACGGTATTGCGCAAACGCCTGCGCGGCTCGGATTTCATCGCCCGTTTCGGCGGTGAGGAGTTCGTGCTGTTGCTGCCCGCGACGCCACCAGCGGTGGGCGCGAAACTGCTGGAAACCCTGCGCGCGGCGATCGAAGCCTGCCCGTTTCATTTCAAGGGCGAGCGAGTGACTATCACCATTTCCATGGGACTCGCGTCATTCCGCGTGGGAGAACACAGCGATCTGGTGCTGAAAAGAGCCGATCAGGCGCTGTACCGAGCAAAAAACGCCGGGCGCAACCGAGTCGAGCTCGGCTAAGGCAATTGTTCCATTTTGTTTAAATCCGCCCGCTGGCGGACTCTGAGCAAATCCGTACGTTACACTGTTGCATTATCGTTTTCAGCGTATCGTCCTCTGCCATGAAATTCCTTGCCCTTGTTGCCTCGCTGTTCGTCCTCGCTGGTTGCGCCAGCGGCCCGCGTTACGACACCAGCCACCCTTCGGCCAATTACGACAGCCGCATCCAGTTTGTCGTGGTGCATTACACCTCGGCGTCGCTGGAGCGCTCGCTGCAATTGCTGACCCATGGCGACGTCAGTAGCCATTACCTGATCGGCGATGACAAGAGCGCCACCGTGTACAAGCTGATGGACGAAAACCAGCGCGCCTGGCATGCCGGCGAAAGTCAGTGGCAGGGCCGTACCTGGCTGAACTCCAGTTCCATCGGCATCGAAATCGTCAATCCCGGCTACAAGGACACCTCGACAGGGCGCCTGTGGTATCCGTACAGCGAAGCGCAGATCCAGTCGTTGATCACCCTGCTCAAGGACATCAGCAAACGCAACGGCATCAGCCCGCGGCACATCATCGGTCACAGCGACATCGCGCCGTTGCGCAAGCTTGATCCGGGGCCACTGTTCCCCTGGAAACGTCTCGCCGCCGAAGGCCTTGGCCTGTGGCCGAACGAGCAAGCGGTGGCGCGTCAGCAGGCGGTGTTCAACAGCAACCCGTTGCCGGAGATCGGCTGGTTCCAGGCGCAACTCGCGCGTCTGGGTTACGACACACCGCAGACCGGCGAGCTGGACGTCGCCACGCGCCACGTCCTCGCCGCGTTCCAGATGCATTACCGCCCTGCCCGCTTCGACGGCACGCCGGATGCGCAAACCGCAGCACTTCTTCTGGTCCTCAATCAGACAAAATAATGACGCCCGCCCGACGGTCAGGGCGAAATCGCAATCAGCAGCTATAACTCATGGTAATTCTTCGGAAAATCCCTGATGGCTGCGACCCGAGAGACGCTGCGTAGCTGGTTTTATCGCCCTGTTTTTTTGGCGATGATCGCGGCTGTCCTCAGCGCCAGCCTGCTGATCGCCGGCGGTATGTTCGCGGCGATGCGCCAGATGGAAATGCGCGAGAGCCAGGAAATGAACGCCCAAGGCGAGCGTTTCCTCGCGCGCCTCGAACAATTGTTCGGCCAGTTGCGCGAAAGTCTCGACGACCTTGAAGCCCAGCCCTTGCGCGGCTGCGACGAAGAAATGATCGCGACCCTGCAGCAAGTCACCTTCAACTACCGCTTCGTCTACGAAGCCGCATATATGGACGCTTCGCGGTTCTGCTCCAACCGTCCGCGCCAGGAAGGATTGTCGTTGGTGCGCGCGCCGGACATTCAGGGTCCGACCTACAGCTATTGGCTGAACACCACCACCGAACCCGATGAAAACCGCGCGGCGCTGATGCTCGGTCGCGGCAATTTTCGTGTCGCTACCTCGCGTGGACATTTGACCGACATGGTCGATCTGTCGTCCGGCAGCAGCCTGCTGGTGGTACTCGATCACGGCACTCGCGCGATTCCGGTGCTCGGCACCGCACAGACCTGGCCACCGACCGAACCCTGGCCACCGAAGAGCCCTGATGCGCTGCAAGTCACGCAAACGCGGCTGATCTATCGCATGCCCACCGACAACCCGGAATATCAATTGGTGCTGATTACGCCGCGCACGGGCATGCACGTCCCGGCGGTGTGGTGGTGGCTGTTGCCGGTGTGCCTGATCGCCGGCGCCGTTGTCGGCTTTCTGACCTTGCTGCTGGTGCGTCAGCGCCAGTCGCTGGATGCCGAGCTGCACGGGGCGATCCGCCGGGGTGAGTTGCAGGTGCTGTATCAGCCGATCTTCGATCTCGACAGCCGCAACTGCGTCGGCGCCGAAGCGCTGCTGCGCTGGCGGCGCCCGGACGGCACGCTGACCAGCCCCGACCTGTTCATTCCCATGGCGGAGAACACCGGGCAGATCCGGCAGATGACCGACTTCGTCTTGCAGCGTCTGCTCGAACAGCTGGGGCAGCTACTGCGCGCCAATCCGCAGCTGTATATCTCGGTGAACCTCGCGGCCTGCGATGTCATGGTGCCGCGCATCGGCCAGGTCATGGCGCGGCTGCTCGCGCTGCACCGTGTCGCCGCGCGGCAGATAGCCTTCGAAGTCACTGAGCGGGGCCTGATTGATGTGGTGGTGGCGCGGGAAAACCTGCAAGCCTTGCGCGACGTCGGCCATCAGGTGCTGATCGATGATTTCGGCACCGGCTATTGCAGCCTCGCCTATCTGCAGACCTTGCCAGTGGACTGCCTGAAGATCGATAAGGCGTTCATCGATGCGCTCGGCCACGACGCAGCGAGCAGCGGCGTCGCTCCGCACATCATTCACATGGCGCAGGCGCTGGATCTGAAAGTGATTGCCGAAGGCATCGAGCTGGAATCCCAAGCCGCACTGCTCAGCAGTGAGGGAGTCAAGTTTGGTCAGGGCTGGCTGTTCGCCCACGCACTGAGCGCCGTGCAGTTCATCGAACTGATCACCCGTGGACGACGTCTGGCCGGACGGCGTATGGACGATGAAGCCTAAACGGCCAGCGCCATGTAGAACTGGGTGCCCTGCCCCGGCCGCGAATAAACGCCCATGCGCCCGCCGTGCAACTGGACGATTTCCTTGCACAGTGCCAAGCCGAGCCCGGCGCCACCCTTCTTGCGCCCGACCTGCACGAACGGCTCGAAAATCCGCCCCTGCTGGCCGTAGGCAATGCCTTCGCCATTGTCTTCGACACTGATGATGACCCGCTCGCCATGGCGGCGCGCCTGCAGCCGGATCTGCCCGTCGCGGGCGGTATGGCGCAAGGCGTTGTCGATCAGATTGTCGAGGACGCGATCGAGTTGCGCCTGATCAGCCTGCAACCTCGGCAGCGGGCCTTGAATCTCGACGTTCAGCGCCACACCTTTGGCCGCAGCCACGTCGGCAAAGCGCAGTTGCGCCTGCTCCAGCAGGTCCTCAATGGAACATGGCGCCAGGGTGAGTTTCTGTAGACCGTTCTGGTAGCGCGAGAAATTCAGCAGGTCGTTGATCAACTGCATCAGGCGCTGCATTTCTTCGTTGACCGTATCCAGCAGGTCAGCTTCGCGCGATTCCGCCGGGAACTTGGCCCGCTCGCGAAACAGTCCGAAGGCCATGTGCATGCCGGTGACCGGCGTGCGCAGCTCGTGGGAAGCGCGCAAGACAAACTCACTGCGCACGCGCTCGAACGCGCGTTGCTCGGTGACGTCGTGCAGCACCATCACCGCGCCGAGAATATGCCCCTGGGTATGACTGACCGGCGTCAGGCTGTAGGTCAGCAGGCGCGATTCGCCATCGACTTCGATGCTCAGATCTTCCGGCGCGCGCTCCAGCGTGCCGCCGCGCAGGACCAATTGGAGTTGCGCATCCAGCTCCGGACGGCCGAGTGCAGTACCCAGGCCTTGGCCGAGCCGGTCATCTTCCCAACCCAACTGGCGCTGAGCAACAGGGTTGAGGTGTTCGAGCTGGCCCTGGCGATCAATCATCAACAAACCGTCGTCGATACTGTCGAGCACCGCTTGCAAGCGCTGCTGACCGGCCAACAGTTCGTCGACATTCATCGCCTGGTGTTCGCGCAGCGCCTCGGCCATCAGGCCGAAGCGTCGCGACAGCAGGTTGACTTCCATGGCCGTGGAAATCGGCAGGGTCACGTCATAGTTGCCCTGGCCGATGTTGTCGGCAGCCTTGGCCAGCGCTTCGATCGGCGCGCCGAAGCGTCGGGCGATGCCCTGGGCGGTGACGAAACCGATGATCAGCACCGCCAGCCCGACCAGGCCAAGCAGCCCGGCAATCAGCAACGCGCGTTCACGGGCAGCGTGCTGGACCGCGTTGATGGTTTCCAGCGCATGTTTGTGCTCAGCAATCAGGCCATTACGAAGAATGTTGAAGCGCTCGCGGAAATCCGCGGTGGTACTGGCGTTCTTCGCCGCTTCGGCGGTCACGTCGAATGAGGCGAGGAAGTTCAGGTAGTCGGCCTTGGCCTGGCGGAAACCGTAAGGCTGGCCATCGCCCTCCTGCTGCTGGGCGATGCCTTGGTCGAGCAACTCGAAGTAGTGCTGTTTGGACGCTTCGAACGCAACGGGATCGGGTTTTTCGGCGAGCATGATGATCAATTGATCACCGAGGGTCTGGCGCAGCTTGAGGCCCAGATCCAGGGTGACGAAGTTGCTGCGCACCAGCGCTTCCTGTGACCCGGCCATCTGCATCACGCTGACCAGCCCGAGCAAGAGCCCGAGCAAGGCCACGGTGATCAACGCAGAAATGCTCAGGAACAGGCGCGTGCGCAGCTTGATCGCCAGTTTCATCGCGCAGTGCTCACAGGTTGTACTGCTTGCGTTTGCGATACAGGGTCGAGGCGTCGATGCCGAGGGTTTTCGCCGCTTGGTCCAGAGTGCCGGCGGTGGCCAGCACCGCGCCGATGTGCGCTTTCTCCAGCTCGTCCAGGCTCAGCGCCGCGCCGACCCGTGGCGCGTTGTTGGCCGGTTGTTCGGCCATGCCCAGGTGGCTGATTTCCACGCGTTCCTGCGGGCAGATGATGCTCGCTCGCTCGACGACGTTGCGCAGTTCGCGAATATTGCCCGGCCAGCGATAACCGAGCAGCGCTTCGCGCGCCTCATCGCTGAAGCCGCGCGCCGGACGCGCGTACTCTTTGACGAAACGTGCAAGGAACCGATCGGCGAGGGTCAGGATGTCTTCGGCGCGCTCGCGCAACGGCGGCAGATGCAGGGTGATGACGTTGAGACGATAGAGCAGGTCTTCGCGGAAACGGCCGTCGCGGACCATGTCTTCAAGATTGAGGTTGGTGGCGGCAAGGATGCGCACATCGGCGCGGCGAGTGACCGGATCGCCGACCCGCTCGTATTCCTTGTCCTGGATGAAGCGCAGCAACTTGGGTTGTAAAGTCAGGGGAAAGTCGCCGATCTCGTCGAGAAACAGCGTACCGCCGTCCGCCTGGTTGACCCGACCCAAAGTACTCTCGCTGGCGCCGGTGAACGCGCCACGGCTGTGGCCAAACAGCTCGCTTTCCATCAGCTCGGCAGTCAGCGACGGGCAGTTGATAGTGACGCAGGATTTCTTCTCGCGCTTGCTCCAGCCGTGGATCGCACGGGCCAGTTCACCTTTACCGGTGCCGGACTCGCCAAGGATAAGAATGTTGGCGTCGGTGCTTGCGACCTGCCGGGCCGTTTCCAGCACGACTTTCATCGCCGGGCTGTGGGAATCGAGACCGTCTTTCGGTTTGCGGATCTCGCCTTCCAGCGCTTCAAGGCGCGCGGAGAGCTGGCGCACTTCCAGCTGCTTGGCGGTGGCCAGGCGCAGTTGATCAGGGCTGCACGGCTTGACCAGATAATCGGCGGCGCCAGCCTGGATGGCATCAACCGCGGTGTCGACCGCCGAATGGGCGGTGACGATCACTACGCGCATCCACGGCGCCTGAATGCGCATCTGCGCGAGGACGTCGAGACCGTTGTCCTCGCCCAGGCGCAAATCAAGGAAGCACAGATCGAAGACCTGACGTTGCAGCAAAGCATCGGCCTGGGCTGCGCTATTGGCGGTGGCTACCGTATAGCCTTCGTCTTCGAGGCAATAACGAAACGTACGCAGGATGGCGGATTCATCGTCCACCAGCAGAATGCGGCCTTGTTGCTCAGTGGCAGATTCCATTTTTCCTACGCTCCATAGTGATTAGTCTTGGGTTAGTCCCGGAAAAATCGGGCAAGTTGCATGGTTGATTCTGAACGATACCAGCCATAGGAGGGTAGCTCTCTACTGCCATAACGGCCAATTCATTGATTTCGTTGAGTTTTAAAACATTCTGCGTTTTGCAGGGCAGATCCTGCGTCCTCTTCTGACATCTGCGTACCGGTAGCAATTCCATATCATCGAAATTTCCCACGAAATAATCGTGCATTGCGCACGACCGCAGAAGAGCCATCGTGCAGGATGCGTCTCAGGAAATTTCTCAATCACGTATAACTCATTGTTTTCATTGGTTTTTTCACAGATGAAAAAACTGGCATGCAGGCTGCAATACCTCACTCAGCCCGGGCAGAAAACAGCACTGCCCCAACCGAACAAGCGTGAGGAACACAGGATGACTCGCCCAATCGCCACCCAAGTACGTATTTCGCCACTGCAGATCCAGCAAGGTCTGTTCGGTGTACTGGCGTTGCTGATCACCCTGATCGTCTGCCAGCAGTACATGAGCTGGGAAAACAGCCGTAAACCCGAGCCACTGATTTCGATGCAGCACAGCACTCAGACGCACTTCAGTGCCGTGAGCAGCAGCCAGGCCGAGAACGCTTCGATGCACATGATCGATGTCGACCAGGCGCAACCGCTGGATCAATTGCCACGGGAAGAGCGCTGGGTTTTCTAAGTCAGTGAATACATTCGGGCGCGTAGCGCCGGAAACCGGAAACACCCCTAAATAGAGAAGTAAGGAGAATCACCATGTTGAGCTGGGCAATTACATTCTTGATCATTGCCATCATCGCCGCCGTTCTGGGCTTCGGTGGTATCGCGGGCACCGCCACGGGTATCGCCAAGATTCTCTTTGTCGTGTTCCTGGTGATGTTCATCGCTTCCTTCTTCTTTGGCCGTCGCGGCCGAGGTTAACGATGATCGGTCTCAAGACATTGGCCGCCGCCCTGTTTCTGGGCGGCAGTGCCATGGCCATGGCGGCCAATGACGGCCAGACCCGGGTCAACGAACTGCTCGCCTCCGACGCGCAGTACCGTGAAACCTGGGAAGGCGTGATCAAAAAGGAAGAGCGCGTACCGGAATGGGTGATCAACCTGTCCGGCACTTCCGAGCAACAGATGCACGCCGTTACGGAAGATGGTGATCAGTATCTGGTCGGCCCGCTCTGCGAGAGTCAGGACAAGTGCCTGAATCACCGGTTGATCGTGGCCTTCAGCTTCGACAAGGATGACGCCTACGCCATGCTGGTCGATGTGCCGGAAGGTCTGCCGCAAGACAAGTCGCCGACGCGACACGCGACTTATCGCTTCTTCGGCAAACCTGATCAGGGCATGCAGGATCTGCTGATGGAAACCCTGAAGAAAGATCCGAAGTGGTACTGACGCAGGACGCGCAAAGGTTTCGAACACGAATGCAGCACCCCGCTGCTTTCCATTGCACCGCCCGATGAGGGTCGGTGCATGACCAGGGGGCCGGGATGTTCTGACTGATACAGGGTCGGAGTGACCTACGGGTACAGGGAGTACCTGCGCAAGGGCCGGGTCAGGGTAAAAGCTGCGCCGCAGGTTCGTCGACCCGGTGGTCTGACGAATCTGCGCTGGGCTTTGAATCCGCTAAAACATTGATCCAGCACGCCAAATTCCTTTTTTCAATCGTCGACACTGCGAGGAAAACATTTCGCGGTGTTTCCTGCCGACCGTATATCGACAAAGATCGCGCTCGTTCCGTGTGACTTCTAGTCTTGCGATTCAGACTTTTTCCGGAAATTTCCGCCGGTTTTACCTGTGCAAAATTTAACCAGCCTACGCTGTAACGGCCGGTTCACGGCACTTATGCTGGCACAAATGTCACAATCGAACCGCTTGGGACGCCAGTTTCAAATGAAAAAGCTCATGCCGATTAGGCATAGGGTAGGCGTTTACGGCATTAGACGGCGCCACCTTGCATCGGAATAGTTGCGCCTTTTTTCGCCTGCCGAAGAGCCGTAAACACGCGCTTCGGGGCACCTTATACGGAGGCAGATGCACAGACTTTTCCGCTGATGAGCGTTCCAGTTCCTGCATGTGCCTGAGTCAAACGCAAGTAAGGGTAAAGATAATGAAGAAGGCAAAAATCAGCCTCGCCTGGCAGATCCTCATCGGTCTGATTCTGGGGATTGCAATTGGTGCGTTGCTCAACCACTTCAGTGCCGAAAAGGCCTGGTGGATCAGCAACGTCCTGCAACCGGCAGGCGATATCTTTATCCGTCTGATCAAGATGATCGTGATCCCGATCGTCATTTCCTCGCTGATCGTCGGCATCGCTGGCGTCGGCGACGCCAAGAAACTCGGGCGTATCGGCCTGAAGACGATCATCTATTTCGAGATCGTCACCACCATCGCCATCGTCGTCGGCCTGGTGCTGGCCAACGTGTTCCATCCGGGCACCGGCATCGACATGAGCACTCTGGGCACGGTCGACATCTCGAAGTACCAGGCGACCGCCGCCGAAGTGCAGCATGAACATGCGTTTATCGAGACCATCCTCAACCTGATCCCGTCGAACATCTTCGCGGCCATGGCTCGCGGCGAAA
>NZ_RCOD01000091.1:0-14730 GCF_004307505.1 Pseudomonas sp. Sample_11 | reverse complement strand
TTATCCCCGTTGGGCTGCGCAGCAGACCCAAACCTTGAGAACCGGTTTCTCCAGGCAAATCGCGTGTACCGGTTTTACGACCGCTGCGCAGCCGAGCGGGGATGAATCCCCTCACCACAATCATCATCTCAGTCAAAACCGAGTGCTCCCTTCGATCGGCACCGTGGCAATGGGCTGCCCTGTGGCAATGGAGTCCTCAGTGGCAATGAGAACCCCCGTGGCGAGGGGATTTATCCCCGTTGGGCTGCGCAGCAGACCCAAACCTTGAGAACCGGTTTCTCCAGGAAAATCGCATGTGCCCGGTTTACGACTGCTGCGCAGCCGAGCGGGGATAAATCCCCTCACCACAGTCATCATCTCAGTCAAAACCGGGTGCTCCCTTCAATCGGTGCCGTGGCAATGGGATGCCCTGTGGCAATGAGATCTCTTGTGGCACTGGGTTCCCCTGTGGCGAGGGGATTTATCCCCGTTGGGCTGCGAAGCAGACCCAAAACCTGAGAACCGGTTTCTCCAGGAAAATCGCATGTGCCCGGTTTACGACTGCTGCGCAGCCGAGCGGGGATAAATCCCCTCGCCACAATCATCATTCCAGTCAAAACCGGGTGCTCCCTTCAATCGGTACGGCTTTGATCGTCGCGCGTGGGCCTGATGTCGGCCCCGGCCCCGGCGCTGGCACGCCTTGCGCGGCGCTTGGCAATTGCGGCGCCTGCATGTCGGGCATCGCCCAGCTGCGTTCCGGTTGCAAGCCGCCCTGGGCGCGGCGCATGAAGTCGTAGCGGTTGAGGGTGATGCTGCGCCCCGCTTCGCTGTCGCGGATGATGTACGGGCGCAGGAACACCATCAGGTTGGTCTTGGTGATCGCCCGGCGTTCGTTGCGAAACAGCGCGCCGATGCCCGGTAGGCTGCCCAGCCACGGCACGGCATCATTGCTCTGGCTGTAACCATCCTGAAGCAATCCGCCGAGGACCATGATCTGCCCATCGTCGAGCAGAATGCTGGTGTCGATCGCCCGTTTGTTGGTGACGATGCCCGCCGCGGTCACGCTGTTGGACGCGCGCTCATCAATGCTGCTGACTTCCTGATAGATATCCAGCTTCACCGTGCCACCCTCGGAAATCTGCGGGCGTACGTTGAGCTTGAGGCCGACCTCTTCGCGGGTCACGGTCTGGAACGGGTTGTTGCTGGTGCCCCCGCCGCCAGTGACGTAGCTACCACTGACAAACGGGATGGTCTGGCCGACAAAAATGCTCGCCGCTTCGTTGTCCAGGGTCAGCAGGTTCGGCGTCGACAGCACGTTGGTGCCGCCCTTGCTCTTCAACGCCCGGGCCAGCACTTTCAGGTCGAGAATCTTGCCGATGCCGGGGATGTCGACCGTGCCGTTGACGTAGCCGAGGTTCAAACCCTGCGGCAACACGTCGATGCTGTTCTTGGCCCCCGTGTTTAGCCCCGCGCCGCCGAGATTGGCGCCACCGATCACGCCCTTGCCGCCGAGGTTACCGGTCTGCCATTGCACACCGAATTCACTGGCATCGTCCTCGCCAACCTCAACGATCAGGCTCTCGATCACCACCTGCGCACGGCGCTGATCGAGCAGATCGATAACCTCACGCAAATTGCGATACAGCGGCTCCGGCGCAGAAATCAGCAGCGTGTTGGTGGTGGCATCAGCCTGAATCGTCACCCCGCCAGCGCTGAACGCAACGTTCTGTTCGCTGCTCTGCGTACCGCCACTGCTGCTGCCGCCACCACCCTGCGCATAACTGCCGCCGCTTGCGCCGCTGCCAGTCGTCGTTGAAGTGCCAGTG
The DNA here is from genome assembly GCF_004307505.1 of Pseudomonas sp. Sample_11. Taxonomy (NCBI): domain Bacteria; kingdom Pseudomonadati; phylum Pseudomonadota; class Gammaproteobacteria; order Pseudomonadales; family Pseudomonadaceae; genus Pseudomonas; species Pseudomonas sp. Sample_11. The sequence continues at coordinate 12,925 of NZ_RCOD01000091.1, read as the reverse complement.
CTCGGCGTACTGCTCTGGCCGTTCTGCCCAGTATTGCCGCCGTTGCTGCTGCCCATCGCGCTGAGTACCGACCGCGCCGCGTCGCTGCTGCCGCTGTCACTCTCGCCGGTAAGCAAACCGCGCAACGCCTGCGCGAGTTTCGCCGCTTGGGCGTTGCGCAGATAAACCACGTGCAGATTGCTCGGATTGCTCTGCGCGTTGTCGAGTTTGTAGATCAGGTTGCGCGCCAGCTCGGTGCGCTCGGGGCTGCCGGCGCGGATGATGATGGTGTTGGAACGTGGGTCGCCAATCACCGCGATTTTCTGCGTCGGATCATTGCCCGGCGCGTCGAGCAAGTCGGCCACCATCGGCGCGATATCGGCGGCGATGCCGTTCTGGATCTGCACCACGTCGGTGTCGATTGCGCTCGGCGTGTCGATGCTCTCGATCAGCTGCGCAACGCGGGTGAGGTTCTCGGCGTAATCGGTGATGACCACGGTGTTATTGCCGGGGTAGGCATTGATCGGATTGTTCGGCGAGACAATCGGGCGCAGCACCGGGATCAGGTTGACCGCGTTTTCGTATCGCAGGCGAAACGTGCGCGTGAGCATGCCGTTGCCGCCCGGTTTGTCGGCGCTGTAGATCGGCCCGCCGAGCAGTTTGGCGTCGGCCTCGGGAACCACCTGCGCCACGCCGCCGACATCGACCACGCTGAAGCCTTGCATGCGCAACGCCGCGAGCAGCATGTCGTAGGCCTGACGGGCCGGCACCTGACCTTCCGAGACCAACGTCAGATTGCCCTTGACCCGTGGATCGACGAGAAACTGCTGCCCGGTGGCCCGCGACAGCGCCCGTACCACCGCCTGAATATCCGCCTCGACAAAATTCAGCGTCACCGGTTGCTCGCCCAACGGATTGCGCGGGATCGCATTGCTCGGCGCAACACCAGCACTGCGCCCACGCTGACTGATGTTGTGCAACTGCTTGGGCACCGGTCGCGCCTGGGCCTGCGCCCGCTCGCGATCGGCCACCGCATCGCCGCTGCGCTGGGTGTTGGCCAGCGGCCGCCCGAGTTCGCTGTCGACCAACAGCGGCGGCTGATTCTGCGGCGCCGTGGTGCTGTTGCACGCGCTCAATGCCATCAGCAACAACGGCAGCGCCAGACGTGCCGGTTTGCAGCGTGACTCCTTCATGAAGCTTCCTTAGCGCCCTGCGCCTGATCCATGCGAACGGTGCCTGACAATGTGCCGGCAGTGACTTCGGTCGAGGCCGCACTTGCGCGCTGCAACTGCGCCTCGACCACCTGCAGAGAAAGTTGTGACGGCTGGCTGAGCAGCCAGTCGAGCAGCGCATCGGCCGGCGCGGCGTCGACATTCAGCTGCCACGCGCCACCCTCCGCCGCTTGTAATTGGTAATGCCCGGCGAGCCCCGCCGCTTGCAGACTTTGCTCCAGCGACTGGTCAACGTTTTGCCCTTGCGGTCGCACGTTGACACTGCGCAACAGCACTTCCAGCGCCTCGGTTTGCGCGCGCAATTTGGGCGTTTCGTTCTGCCAGACAGTGATCCTGGCCAACGGCGGCTTGACCAGCGTCAGCCAGATCAACAGACCGACAAGCACCAGCGCCATGCCGGCGACCATGCGTTTTTCACGCAGCGCCAACGGCTGCCAACGCGCCTGCAACTGGCTGCGCAAGCGCTGCCAACGCGCACGGTAAATCGCCAGCGTCGCCCTACTCATCGTCTGCTCCGCTGTCGTCGTCTTCGTTGGTGTTTGCGCTGGATTCATCGCTCGGCCGCAAGGTCCAGCCTTCGTCATCGGCAGTGACGCTGATGCCGGCCTGGGCCAACGTGCTTTGCCAGTCCTTGTCGTTGCCGCCACGGTTTGCATCGCTGAGCAAGGCCAGTTGCAAGACGCCGTCGCGGTAACTCAGGCGCTCGACACTGCCGGCCATGAACGGCATGCCCGTGCCGGCCTGCAACACCAGCCGATTGAAGTTCTGCGCCGGGTCATCGACCGCGCCTTTTTGCCGCTGCTCCAATTGCTGACGCGCCTGTTGCAGCGGGTTGAGAATCACCGGCAATTCGGGAAAGGCCTGCTTCACCCGCTGACTCATTTGCGCCTTGAGCTGCTGGCCCTGCCGCGCTTCGCGAGCGGCGTACATATTCAGCCCGATCACCCAGACTGCCACGGCCAAAGCCACACACCCGACAGCGCGACCCCAGCCACGTTGCTCGCCGCCGGTTTGCTGCAGGCCACCGCGCAAACCCCAACCGGGCAAGGGGCCGATCCAGCGTTGTGTCGCGTCAGCTGCGAACGATGCCTCATCAACTTCGTCACCGAGCAACGGTTCAACCTGCGCGCTGTTCAAACTCTCGCGCCGGAGCAAATGCCCGTCCGCCACACAAGCGACAACCCCCGGCAGCACTGGCAGGCTGTACGGCGCCGGATACAAACCGCGCAGCGTCAACCCCGCCTGCTTGAGCACCGCAGCCAGACCCTGCAAATGCTGCCGCGCCACCCAGGCGATTTGCACCTGCCCACTCGCATCACGAGGGCTGTGGCCGATATGCATCTGGCTGCTGTCGCCGAGCATTAACGCCTGCGCCGCACACTGCACAGCGGCCGCCGTTTTGTTCGCGGGCAGCGGCGGCAGATCAATGCTGGCGAGCAGGCTGTCGGCCGGATGCAGAAAACACAGCAGCGGTGGTTGCTTCGGCCGTTGCCCCAACTGACTCAAAGTGAGCCGTTCCTCACGACTGACCTGCCCCTGACGATCCAGCCAGGCGCAACTCACTTCGCTGTGCAACTCCAGCTCCGCCAGCGGCGGCAACGCGACGCGCAACTGACTCATGCGCCCACCCGCGACCAGATCACCTGCGGCAGCCGATCCTCACTGCGATGCAGCAACGCGTCGAGGCTGACCCGGCGCTGATCACGCCGCGCTTCACCGCGCAAACGAAACCAGTCACTGGTGATACCGACCTTGACGCTGCTCATTTCCAGCTGCGGCATGCGCAAGCGGTTCACGAAATCGCCGCGATTGATAAACCAGCGCCCGGCGTCACGCTCGGCAATCAACGCCGTCGCCCGCTCCAGCGAAAGCCCCGGCACATACGCCGCCAGCACCTGCGCCGTGGCGGTGTTGCCGTTGATCCACGTCGTCGCCGGAATCACCGTCACGTACGGCGCCAGTTGGCCGATCAGCGCATCGGTGATGCCTTCGACGCTGCGCAAATCATCCAGCGTGCGCAGCATCGGCACCTTCGGCGGTGGCGGTTTGTGATCGGCATCCGGCGACGTCGCGCGGCCGCTGTCGAAACCGGCTTTGCCCGTCGCACCAATCTGCGCATTCAGCAAATGCGGATACCCGGCAATCACGCGCTGACGAATGCGCTGGCCGACAACGGCACTCACACCAATCAGCTCGCACAAACGCTCAAACGCCTGCACCTGCGCCTCATCGATGCGCTCATTGGCGACCAGATTGCGCAGATTGAACTTGCCCTGCTCGTCCTCCAGCCGCCCGGCAAAACCTGCCGCCAGCAACGGCTGCGCCCAAGGCTGATCACGCCGGGTCAACGGATCACGCAGCCGCGCATCCCAGAGCAACTGCCGGCTGATCTCCAGACCACCCTGCGCGACCCAACGCCCCTGCACCCGCTGCTGATCGGCCTCCAGCGCCCGGGTCGCCACGCTCTGACGCGTCAACATCCCCGCCGCAATCACCGCCACCACGGCGGCAATCAACAACGCGCTGATAATCGCCATGCCCCGTTGCTTCGCCCCGTTGAGCGAACCTGTGTTCACGGCCGGCCTTACAACTGCCAGGAACCGATATCGGCATTCACGCCATCACCGTCCGGCTGGCCATCGGCGCCGAGGGAAAAGATATCGACCTCGCCATTTGCGCCCGGGTTGAGGTACTGATAAGGCCGGCCCCACGGGTCATTCGGCAAACGCTCCAGATACGAACGCCAGTTGCTGTTCTTCGCATCCGCCGGCCGCTCGACCAGCACCTTCAGCCCCTGATTCATGCTCGGATACGTGCCGTGATCGAGGCGATACAACTTCAACGCCTGCATCAACCCACCAATATCCTGCTTCGCCGCCGTCGCCCGCGCCTGATCCGGCCGGTCGAGCACCTTGGGCACCACCATCGCCGCCAGAATCCCCAGAATCACCACCACCACCATGATCTCGATCAAGGTAAAACCCTGCTGGCTACGCGGCATGCGCGGCGACTGACTGAGCGTGTTCAAAGGTGCGATATCCATCTCGACATTCCCTGGCTTGATCCGAATTCGACGCGCAGTGTTGCAAGAAGATATGTCAGGGATGTTGAAAATCCTCGGGTGTTTCCGTCGTCAAGCCGTCAAGGACGGGGGTTAGCGTCGAGGGCTGGGTTTTGATTTTGGGCCATGTATGCGCGCGCGAACGCGAGAGGAAGGATTCACCCTGATTGAAGTGCTGGTGGCACTGGCGATCATCGCCGTCGCCATGTCCGCCGCCGTGCGCGTCGCGGGGTTGATGACGCAGAGCAATGGGCTGCTGCGCGATAGATCGATCGCGCTGATTGCCGCGCAGAGCCGGATGGCTGAGCTGCGTCTGGAAGGCCGGTTGCCGAATGGGATGAAGGCTGTTGAATGTGATCAAGGACGGCTTATGTTGCGCTGCGAACAGGTGATCGCCGGCGCAGAGAATGGACGGTTGCTCAAGGTTGGCATTCAGGTATTCGACCGAAACCAGGATGCGCCGCCGTTGGCCAGGTTGGAAACCTTACTGACCCGCCCACCGTAGGAGCTGCCGAAGGCTCGGGCCGCGATCGGACGATCTTTTGACCTTCCCTCCCGCAACAAACACAAATCCCCCTGTGGGAGCGAGCCTGCTCGCGAAGGCGCAGTATCAAACACCGAAATGGTCACATGTGCCACCGCCAGCCATGCCGGCCAAGTTCCAAAAATTACAGCGCCCATGACGGTATCCAATCCGGCTTCAAAATCCGGTCGCTAGTATTCAAAAAAAATGATGTGATTACGGTTGAGCCAAAAGTGTTGGCCTGAGCAAACAAACTAAGGACGGCAATGAGCAAATCTACGGTCCGTTTCGCACCTTGGGTCGGCGCCCATTACGAGCGCGGCATCCACGGTCTACGCATTCTCGTGGTCTGCGAATCTCACTATGGCGCCAAAGAACATGAACGCCCGACAGCCACTCCCGAGGTATTGAAGGCCCTGGCCTTGGGTCAGAAACACCCTCAAGCGACAGCTAAGCTTCGGCAACATGCACATTTCACCAAAATCATGGCTTCTATCCTGAATGCCAGGAAGCACTTTTCCAAAGCAGATAGGAGTGATTTTTGGCATAGCATTGCCTACTACAACTTCATCCAAGAGTTTTTACCCGGCCCCCTCAAAGCGCCATCGGCCGCAGCTTGGGAGAAAGGCAAGCAATCGTTTACTGAAGTCTTGGAGGTGCTGGCACCAGAGTTGATCGTCTGCTTCAGCAAACGAAACAGAGGTCGAGTTACCGCGCTAGCGGGCGGTATACCTGTGGCAGTTGTTAATCACCCGTCTTCGCAGTTTGCCTACTCCAAAGTCAATCCCGTAATCGCTGAACAGATCGAGCAGGCATTGGCGCGCAAGGCGCAACTAGCAGATTTCGCCAGTACCAGCGTTCTGTATTCACGTTGGTGCGAGGCCACAGCTTCCGCCTTGCCTACACCGGGAAAACATCTTTCGGGTTCGGACAAGCTTGAGCTAATTGCGAAGCGCAGGGAATCGATGGCTGCGGTCGACGAAGCTGCACTGGCGTAGATCAGCGCCATAAAGGCAGGGGAAAACGAGCTATGAGCATGAAACATGAACTTTGGTTGGAGCCTGATGGTTGTCAGACTTTCTGCCTGGCGGGAATTCACGGTGATGACGCGCGCAGTCTACTTTCACCAAACTCCCAGCTGATCTGGACAGTCGAAGCGGACAGTTACTTCGAGGCGATGACCAAATACTATTCCTTCATGGACTGGGGTGAATACCGGACAGACTTTCCCGAGCATGATCAGATGTCCTACGCAGAGCACGGATGGGATGAGTAACGGGGCCGCGAGATAGGATCGCGAAGGCGCCAGCTCTAACGACAAATCACCTATCTGGCGCCCCCGGTCATCTACCTCACCCCGCCACCTCCAAATTATCCATCACCCGATTTACCGCCAGCTCCCCCAACATGATCAGTTGAGCGACCCCCAACAACGCCCGCCGCTGCGGCGCCGGCAACAAACTGGAAATGTCCTGAGCAATCGTCTTCGCCGAAGCAAGCGTTTCACTCGCATCAGCCAGCAATTCTTCATTCTTGGTATCCGCCGTCACCGCATACATCCCACGCGCCTTGCGTGGCTGAGGCAGGAGATTGTTTGGCGACAGGTAATGATCGAGCGCACGGTCAGCGGCTTCGTGGAGCTTGTTTGAATCGAGGGATTCGTAGGGAGACGTGGGATCGGTTTCGGGCGGGTTGGGTGTTGGTTTGATCATGGTGAAGCTCCTTGATGACTGGAGCCGCCACCGTTCGCGGTCAAACAAACAGGGTGGCAGCTGTACGCGGGTTGACCGACCGGACATCAAGGAATCCGGCACACCCGAAGGTGTCCCCCGCACAGCCACCGCAACAGAATTTCAGACAATGCCTGAACAGGTGCAGAACGCTGGCGCGCCTTGATATTGGGCGGACGGTCAAATCCGATCGCTGATTCGTCAACGACCGCACCACAATAAAACCCGCCCCCAAGGCGCACAAGCCGGCGGATTCTGGCGTAGCTGTAGGCAAAGGCGCAAGGAGATGTAGCCTGGGAGCGTGACTGGAGATGTCTTTTTAAACATTGATGTTTATCGAGCCCGCGAATGTGTTCCCCTGTCCCGCAGCATTTAATCGCGGGGGTCTGGGCGATTATTTAGAAAGTGGAGTTATGCCGTCAGCGCGGCGGCGATAGCATTTGAGCGAATTTATTCAAAGCGAAGTGATGTAAATAACCAGGCATGTATGGCATCATAAGGCCACTATTCATACACTGAGACTGAAGATGGAACTTATAAGTCAAGAAAAGATAATGCAGGTACTTGATTGGGCCTACGAGAGGTCTGTGAATGGGTTCTCCGGTCTTGATTCCGCCGAGGAGCTCGCAGCCAGCTACGCCAAAGAGGAAAGCCCTGCTTACGATCAAGCTAACTCCCTGATTCGCTGGCAGAACACCAAATCGGCCACCTCTGGCTTCATTACCGGCTTAGGTGGATTGATTACGCTGCCCGTAGCGTTGCCCGCCAACATCACAAGTGTGCTTTTCGTACAAATTCGTATGATCGCCGCCATCGCCCACCTAGGTGGCTACGACGTGAAGGATGACAAGGTCAAGACTCTCGTTTTCGCCTGTCTCACAGCCAACTCCGCCAAAGAAGTGCTAAAAGACATCGGTATTGCCGTAGGCAACAAACTTGCGATGAACGCCGTGAAGTCCATTTCCGGTAAGACTCTGATAGAGATAAACAAAAAGGTTGGCTTCAAGCTGTTCACTAAGTTTGGTGAAAAAGGCGTGATCAATCTTGGCAAAGCTGTGCCGCTGCTGGGAGGCCTGATTGGTGGAAGTTTCGATGCCTACACGACCAACACCGTCGGTAATGTAGCGCGCGATACATTTACACCAAAAGAAGTGGCTGCTGCATAACGGACCGTTTTAGCGCTAGCTGTATTTCCCCGTGTTCATGCAAATGCAGAGGCAAAAGCAGCAAGCGCTACAGAGGGGTCGGATGTATTTTTAGAAAATAAATCCGCCCCTTTGTCTTTCCAAAGGTTTCCAACGTCGTACACACCATCAGCAATCAGCATACCCCCCGTGGGAGCGAGCTTGCTCGCGAAAGCGCCAGAATAAACACCTGATCAATCACCAGGTGATCCCGACACCCGCATCAACCCGGCAACTCCAAATTATCTAGCGCCCGATTCACCGCCAGCTCCCCCAGCATGATCAGTTGAGCAACCCCCAACAACGCCCGCCGTTGCGGCGCTGGCAGCAAACTGGAAATGTCCTGAGCAATCGTCTTCGCCGAAGCAAGCGTTTCACTCGCATCAGCCAGCAGTTCTTCATTCTTGGTATCCGCCGTCACCGCATACATCCCACGCGCCTTGCGCGGCGGAGGCAGGAGATTGTTTGGCGACAGGTAATGATCGAGCGCGCGGTCGGCGGCTTCGTGGAGTTTGTTGGAATCGAGGGATTCGTAGGGAGATGTGGGATCGGTTTCGGGCGGGTTGGGTGTTGGTTTGATCATGGTGAAGCTCCATATTTATACCTGGTGGAACCACCAGCGCCTGTCGCTAAACAAGTAAGGGTGGCAGCTGTACGCGGGTTAGCGAACCGAGAGGTATAAGACCCGGCAGACGCGAAGGTCTCCCACGCACAGCCACCATATCGTCGTCGCAAACGTCTGCGACAAGCTGGAGCGTCGTTGTACTTATACCTGGTCAGGTCGCTAAACCCGGTCGCTGGGTTGCCAGCGACACGTAGACAATAAAGACCAGGTACAAAGCGCACAAGCCGGCGGATTCTGGCGCAGCTGTAGGCCAAGGCGCAAGGGTGTGTAGCCTGAGAGAGTGTTTGGAGATGTCTTTTTAAACATTGGTGTTTATTGGGACCTTACTGTGGCACTTCCATGAGGTGGGGAGGCCGGTCAGATGATTCTCAGATTTATTTTTTGGAAATAAATCAGTCCCCTTTTTTCAAGGGTTTTCACAGTGCTAAAATCCTCAAGAAAATGCCTCAGTAAGCCGTACACTACCGTTACGAGGGGCTGAAATTTACTGTAGTCTTAACAGCCATTACTTGTTGTATCTTTGGCTATGCAGGGCCAATGTGCTGTCAAATAGATTCGAGAAGGAAGTCATGAAAATAAACGCAAAAGACCCGGATATCGCGTCGATTTATCATAGAATTAAGCGTGGTTCAATTGATCTACGACCAGACTTTCAAAGAGATATGGTTTGGAGTAAGTCGAAGAAACAAGGACTGATTGATACGATATTACGAGATTGGAAATTTCCACCGATATTTCTTGTTATCACAACTCGTGACGAGGCAATAGAGCACCAAGAGGTATTGGATGGTCAGCAAAGACTGAGTTCAATCGTCGACTTCCTGGAGGATGATTTTCCAATTGATGGAACTATTGAACCTTATGATGAAAAAATTTCATGCCTTCACGGAAAACGTTTTAGTCAACTGCCTGAAGCTATTCGATACAGAATCGAGCAGTACTCCCTAAGAGTTCATGAACTTTATGACTATAAGGAAGGCGAGCCCTATGAGCTTTTCTTTAGACTAAATCAAGGGGTCACTCTTACCCCTGCAGAAAAAAGGAATACATTTTTCGGTCCCGTTCGCGAGCAAATAAAGAATCTTGTTGCTCGTATGGGTTCACTGGGCATTAATGGCTCGCTTATCGGATTCAACAATAATAGATTGTCTTACGATGATGTCATAGCTCGTCTCGTATATGCCATTCATACTAAAAACATAAACAAGAAAATTACAGATGTAAATCTTGTTGAGTTTTACAGGGCAGGTGTTCCAGTACCAGAATTCATCGAAATACAAGCTTCCCAGGCAATTGGCGCCCTTTCACAAGCTTGTGAGCGCAGTTTGAGATTCAACATAAAACCAAAGCTAAACAAGCCAACGTTGCTGACGTGGCTAATCTATCTGTGTTATGACAGATCACCTGAAAATATCGAACATCTTTGTCACTTCGAGCGCATTCGGGAGTCCACAAGAGAAAGTAGCGAGGAAGTCAGTAAGTTAGCGTTTTTGATAAACATCTACAATGAGCGGGCGGCGTCTAGCGTTAACGATGCCACACCTGTCAAACTAAGGCTATTAATCATATACTTGGTTGGATGGATGGATGGCCAAGTTTATGAAAGCAATATCGGTCGACGGGCTAATGCAATTTTAGAAAAAATCCATTCATTTGATAGCTTAAACGAAGAAATGCTGATTTCCTTCATGGACGAAGAACGGTGGGGCCTTCAATGAAAAAAGCTGCCATCCAAGACTATTGGAAGAAACTCGACGAAGTTCCGAAGGCCGCTGCGGGGGTCGTTTCGTTAAGACAACTAACCTCGCCCAACTCGGTTCTGGAGTTCAAGCCAGGTGGTATCTTTGCTGTAGTGGGTGCAAATGGAGCGGGGAAAAGCAGTTTTTTTTCTTTTTTGACAGACCCTAACTATAACAGAGTTAATTTTCACGACCATGAAGCTGAACTTTATGATGGCACAATAATTGAGTTTCCGGGCGGTGCCATATCAGCAACATTATGTGAGCCACTGACTGAGCTCCGGGAGGCTAATTCTACTCTCGAGCACTTCAAAAGCACTTTTGGACAGGGCGGAATTGCACAGCTTCAAGCGAAAGAACTAAGCTTAATCAACTATGTATTAGGCTGCAGTTACGACTCTATTAGCATTGAAGAGGTCGTGATTGGCGAGGATGAATATCGCCCACGCTTTGTATTCGTAAAGGATGGTGTAGAACATGATAATTTCACTGCATCCATGGGTGAGCAGCTTGTATTGTTCATTTACTGGACGCTTGCTAAAAAAAATAATCACCCCGGCATTTTCTTCTTAGAAGAACCTGAAACAGGTTTAACTCCGGCGGCGCAAGAAAGAATGGTGGATCTACTCGTATTCCTATCTGCGGATAAAGGTAAGCAACTATTTTTAGCTACACATTCCCCTTTCATCATTTCAAGACTTGGCACGCAAAGAGTCATCGTTATGAAACGTCCGCAAGCCGCTCATTGGACCTTGGCAATTGGAAGCAGTTATCTAGCTGAGCTTGGTGTCTCGCCGATAACCAAGGGGGTTTTCTTTCTGGAAGACAATAAAGCGAAGGTCTTCTTTGAGAAACTTGTTGATCTGTATGGTAGTGGAATTAGAAGAAGCCACGAAATCGTGTTCATGGGTGGTGAGTCTAATGTGTATGAGGTGGTGAGTCGCTATGCGCGACAACAAAGAGAACTCGCTATTAAAGGTATAATTGATGCAGATCAAAAAGGAGTAGTCAAATTTAGCGGTCCTGCGTTTAAATTTTTACCTGGGACTCTTGAGCCTGAAAATGAACTTTTTACAGTAGTCCAATCTAATACAGCCGATTTTGCAAAAAGACTCGGAGTCAGAAGAGACCGCCTTGATGATGCCATCCGTCTATGCCAAGGCTATGAAAAGCATGACAAATTTGAAGAAATTTCAAAATTTCTCTTTAGAGAAGTACGCACTATAGTTTACGAAACTGCGTTTTTATTGTGGTTTGAGCACTATCCTATCAAGCAAGAAATTCATGACTTCATGATGGATGTAGATTCGGAATTAACAGACGACGATATCGAAATGGTACGCAGCACCTACCCAGATTAACGATTCCTAATTCAACTATGGCCACCATCTCGGTGGCTAACTTATTTTAGCTATTTGCATGACTATAGTTTCGGTAAACTTCTTGAGTGAATACGGCCTCTCTCTCACCTAGGGCGACACCCAACCCAATGTAGTCAACAAACACCTACAGAAATCGGCCGCTCCACGCTCATCGCCTCTTAAAAGAAATTGAAAAAAAATCACACCTAGGTAGGCTAGGCCCTGATTCTTTACTTGGTTGATCTCAGCTTAAAGCTAATCATATCAGAACCCAGTAATACGCTCGACTTGCTTAACTCTGTCTTCATAAGCTTGAGATAACTCTGACGCTTGGATCATAGGTCTAATTGACCCGCCCATGAACCTGTCCGCACTGAACGAACACCATCCAGCAACCCAATTTTTCCACTGAAAGTGCAGTACCCTAAATCGAGATATTCCCAAGCAGCCATCATACTCTTTTCGCTTTACTCGTATTGCTGTAGCAAGCATTATACGAGTGTGCTTGTACCGCTCCCATGCCGCCATATTCATTTCATATTGAGTAAGCGGCTCATCCCTCCAGACTGTGGACCAAAACACAGCGTCAATAATTTCAATTATCAGTTTAACGCTGTTCACTGCTGTCGAAGCTTTATCATAATCCATGACAAACTGAGGAGCCGATTCGTGTGCTATAACATGTCTGTCATGAAAGGTTTTGTGCAGATTCTCCCACAGCCCAGAAATATCGCCAGCTATTAGCTCGCACTCAGGAACATTATTTCTAGTGAAGTATGGGTCCTTAGCAGCTTTAGCAAGCTGCTTAAATTTCTGACCTAATAAAGCATCGAAGACATCCTCAAGGTGTGCCAGTGAACTAAATGGCAAGCTGTAAGCTACAACTTCACCAATACTCACATTTTTCTTATGGATCATTGGTATTATTTCAGATGCCTTCAACTTATCGCTTACAAGTGCTACTCCTCTCTTAAAATACTCGCCCCCCTTATCCACAATCATCGCTACGCTTGACCTGAAATGCGCTTCCAATGTCGCTACAGCAGCGACAGGGAAATATCGAAACAGCTCAGTATTATCAGTGTCTTTCAGCGCTTTCAATGAACGTTCCAGATCACTAACCCTAATAGTTGCCTCATATATCGCGCCTTCAACCTGCCCAATGTGCAGCCTAGATCGCACTTGTGCAATTCGCTCATCCAGCAAAAATTTTACTAGTTTCGCCATTGTGCCCCCTAGGGATTACTATAGACAAACTGAACTTAGAAATACCGGAACCTCACGTTCGCGACGGGCCGCTTTTGGCTAATAGCGGATACTCGCGACGACCCGTTTCCGCCCGAAACCAGAAGCAGAATACTCTTTGTTTGTCAGTTTTACTTCTTGAAAAGGTACTTGAACTGGCCCCTAAAGAAACGGTAAAAATAATGATCTCGACTTCCAAATCACTGCCTCACCAACCTCGGCAAAACCACCCCCTCCCCCAACCTC
>NZ_RCOD01000059.1:11171-14867 GCF_004307505.1 Pseudomonas sp. Sample_11 | reverse complement strand
AGGTGAAGAAATTCACCACCATGTCGACGGTGCCGATGTAGTGATCCTTGCGCAGTTTCTCGTTCTGCGTCGCGACGCCAGTGGCGCAGTTGTTCAGATGGCAGATGCGCAGGTATTTGCACCCCAGTGCGATCATCGGCGCGGTACCGAAGCCGAAGCTCTCGGCGCCGAGGATCGCGGCTTTGATCACGTCGAGACCGGTTTTCAGGCCGCCGTCGGTCTGCACCCGGACCTTGCCGCGCAGGTCGTTGCCGCGCAGGGTCTGGTGGGTTTCAGCCAGGCCGAGTTCCCACGGTGCGCCAGCGTACTTGATCGAGGTCAGCGGCGAAGCACCGGTGCCACCGTCGTAGCCGGAAATGGTGATCAGGTCCGCATAGGCTTTGGCCACACCGGCGGCGATGGTGCCGACGCCCGCTTCTGCTACCAGCTTCACCGAAACCAGCGCCTGCGGGTTGACCTGCTTCAAGTCAAAGATCAACTGCGACAAATCTTCGATCGAATAGATGTCGTGGTGCGGCGGTGGCGAAATCAGGGTCACGCCTGGCACTGCGTAACGCAGCTTGGCGATCAGCCCGTTGACCTTGCCGCCCGGCAGTTGCCCGCCCTCGCCCGGCTTGGCGCCTTGGGCGACCTTGATCTGCAGCACTTCGGCGTTGACCAGGTATTCCGGGGTTACACCGAAACGGCCGGTGGCAACCTGCTTGATTTTCGAACTCTTGATGGTGCCGTAACGCGCCGGATCTTCACCACCTTCGCCGGAGTTGGAACGCGCACCGAGGCGGTTCATGGCTTCGGCCAGGGCTTCGTGAGCTTCCGGCGACAGTGCGCCCAGCGAGATACCGGCGGAGTCGAAGCGCTTGAGCACCGATTCCAGCGGCTCGACTTCACTGATGTCCAGCGGCGTGTCGAGGGTCTTGACCTTGAACAGGTCGCGAATCATCGACACCGGACGGTTGTCCACCAGCGAGGTGTATTCCTTGAACTTGGCGTAGTCGCCCTGCTGCACAGCGGCTTGCAGGGTGTTGACCACGTCCGGGTTGTAGGCGTGATATTCGCCACCGTGGACGAACTTCAGCAGACCGCCCTGCTGGATCGGCTTGCGCGGACTCCAGGCTTCGACGGCGAGGGCTTTCTGCTCGGCTTCGATGTCGACGAAACGCGCACCCTTGATACGGCTCGGTACGCCACGGAAGCTCAGCTCGCAGACTTCTTCTGACAGGCCGATGGCTTCGAACAGCTGCGCACCGCGGTACGAAGCGATGGTCGAGATACCCATCTTCGACAGGATCTTCAGCAGACCTTTGGTGATGCCTTTGCGGTAGTTCTTGAACACCTCGTAGAGGTCGCCCAGGACTTCACCGGTACGGATCAGGTCGCCCAATACTTCGTAGGCCAGGAACGGATACACCGCCGAGGCGCCGAAACCGATCAGCACGGCGAAGTGGTGCGGGTCACGGGCGGTCGCGGTTTCAACGAGGATGTTGGAATCGCAACGCAGGCCCTTCTCGGTCAGGCGGTGGTGCACGGCACCGGTCGCCAGCGAAGCGTGGATCGGCAGCTTGCCCGGGGCGATATGGCGGTCGCTCAAAACGATCTGGGTACGCCCGGCGCGCACGGCTTCTTCAGCCTGATCGGCAACATTGCGGATCGCCGCTTCGAGGCCGAGGCTTTCGTCGTAGTTGAGGTCGATGATCGCCCGTTCGAAACCCGGACGGTCGAGGTTCATCAGCGAGCGCCACTTGGCCGGCGAGATCACTGGCGAGCTGAGGATCACGCGCGAGGCGTGTTCCGGCGACTCCTGGAAAATGTTGCGCTCGGCACCGAGGCAGATTTCCAGCGACATCACGATCGCTTCACGCAGCGGGTCGATCGGCGGGTTGGTGACCTGCGCGAACTGCTGACGGAAATAGTCGTACGGCGTGCGCACACGCTGGGACAGCACCGCCATCGGCGTGTCGTCGCCCATCGAGCCCACGGCTTCGTAGCCTTGCTCGCCGAGTGGACGCAGCACCTGATCACGCTCCTCGAACGTGACCTGATACATCTTCATGTACTGCTTGAGCTGGTCGACGTCGTAGAAAGCCGAACCGTGGTCGTTGTCTTCCATGGTCGCCTGAATGCGCAGGGCATTCTTGCGCAGCCATTGCTTGTACGGATGACGGGATTTCAGACGGTTGTCGATCGCATCGGTGTCGAGGATCTGCCCGGTTTCGGTATCCACGGCGAAGATCTGGCCAGGGCCGACGCGACCCTTGGCGAGCACGTCTTCAGGCTGGTAGTTCCACACGCCGATTTCCGAGGCGAGAGTGATGAAACCATTCTTGGTGGTCACCCAGCGCGCCGGACGCAGACCGTTACGGTCGAGCAGGCACACCGCGTAGCGACCGTCGGTCATTACCACGCCGGCCGGGCCGTCCCACGGCTCCATGTGCATCGAGTTGTACTCGTAGAACGCACGCAGATCCGGGTCCATGGTTTCGACGTTCTGCCACGCTGGCGGAATGATCATCCGCACGCCACGGAACAGGTCGATGCCACCGGTGACCATCAGTTCGAGCATGTTGTCCATGCTCGAGGAGTCGGAACCGACGCGGTTGACCAGCGGGCCGAGCTCTTCCAGATCCATCAGATCATTGGTGAACTTGGTCCGACGGGCCTGCGCCCAGTTGCGGTTACCGGTGATGGTGTTGATTTCGCCGTTGTGGGCGAGGAAGCGGAACGGCTGCGCCAGCGGCCATTTCGGCAGGGTGTTGGTGGAGAAACGCTGGTGGAACACGCAAATCGCGGTTTGCAGGCGCTCGTCACTCAGGTCCGGATAGAACGCGGCCAGGTCGGCCGGCATCATCAGGCCTTTATAGATGATGGTCTTGTGCGAAAAGCTGCAGATGTAGTGGTCGGTGTCAGCGGCGTTGGCCACCGACGAACGGCGACGGGCGCTGAACAGCTTCACGGCCATGTCCTGATCGCTCAGGCCTTCGCCGCCGATGTAGACCTGCTCGATCTGCGGCAGGCGCTCAAGGGCCAGGCGGCCGAGGACGCTGGTGTCGATCGGCACTTTGCGCCAGCCGATCAGTTGCAGGCCTTCGGCGAGGATCTCGCGGTTCATGTTCTCGCGAGCGGCTTCGGCCTTGGCCGGATCCTGATTGAAGAACACCATGCCCACGGCATATTGCTTGGGCATATCGACGCCGAAGTTTTCCTGGGCAATGGCTCGCAGGAAGGCGTCGGGTTTTTGAATCAGCAGACCGCAACCGTCACCGGTCTTGCCGTCGGCATTAATCCCACCGCGGTGGGTCATGCAGGTCAGGGCCTCGATGGCCGTTTGCAAAAGGGTATGACTGGGCTCGCCCTGCATATGAGCTATCAGGCCGAAACCGCAGTTATCCTTGAATTCATCTGGTTGGTACAGACCTGCTTTCATAGACACTTTCTCACCAGGCTGCCTCTACTCGAGGCAAATTTCTTTTCAATTCAACCACTTGCGTTCCGCGCCGAACGTACGCCGGCTTAGCGGGGGCAAAAGGGTGGTCATTGTACACAGCGACACAGAGGCTCACAAATTTGACGACGAACTGTCGCAAATTCATGTCGCATTTGTGAAAGGTTTAAAGCGATCTGCTGTGCTAGTCAAAACTTTTTTAATTTTGACCGCAACGACTCAAAGACTACTGTGACGCAGACACCACAAGGCACGCG
>NZ_RCOD01000059.1:0-11071 GCF_004307505.1 Pseudomonas sp. Sample_11 | reverse complement strand
GGAGAGGCGGCCTGGGTAAGGCCGCCGAATCTTCAGCGAGTTGTTGCCAGTTCCTGTTGGACGCTGGCGACAGTGCGAGGCCAAGGTTTACCAGCCTGAACCTTCGCTGGCAAGGCCTTGATGGCAGAAACGGCCGCATCACGATTGGCAAAGTTGCCGTAGGTGATCACGTAAAGCGGCTTGCCATTGAGGACTTTCTTGAAATAACGGTACTCGCCGCCCTGCTCCTTGACGAAGTTCTGCGCAGCGGTTTCCGAGCTGGTGCCGAGGATCTGCACGACATAGTTGCTGGTCGGCTGACCGGCGTACCAGCTGCCGCCGGCAGCCTTGGCCACGGTAACTGGCTTGTCGGCAGGCTTGGCCGGAGCAGGAGCCGGTTTCGCAGCTGGCGCCGGGGTGGCCGGAGCAGGCTTGGCCGTGGCGACCTGCGTCGGTGCCGGGGTTGGTGCCGGTTTGGCGGCAGGGGTCGGAACCGGTGTCGGCGCAGGACCGGCCGGAACGCCAGCAGGCGGCGCGGAGGTGGTTACGGTCGGCGGCGTATCGCTGGAGCCTTCCAGCGGCACGCCGTCGTCGCCTTCGGTGATGCCACCGGCGGCTTCTGCCAGCGGGCCACGCATGACCGGCTGCGAGTTGCCGACCAATGGCAGCGGCATCGGCTGGGTGTTGCCGGCGAATTCGACGGACGGGTTGGCGCCGTTCGCGGCGCCCTGACCCAATGGCAATTGCGCCTGTTCATTGGCCGGAGCACCGGTGGTCGGTGCCTTGCTGCGACCCGGCATCAGCCAGGCGGCGGCAACCGCGACCACAACGACGGCGGAAATCGCCAATACGTGTTTCTTCGGCATGTTGAACCCCATACTTGGACGCTTGACCGCGGAGCGGCTGGCAATCATGACTTCGATCAGTGCATCGCGAGCGACCTGGTTGATGTTGCCCGGCCAGCCCTCGGAGCTTTCGTGAATATCAGAGATCTGATCTGCGGTGAAAAGTTCGACACCCCGGCCCGCGCCTTCCAGCCGCTGGTCGAGATATTCGCGGGTCTCTTCTTCGGTGTACGGCTGCAATTCGATGACATGGAAACGCTCTTCTTCGAGCTGCAACGCCTCGAGCTGAGCGATCAGCGACGACTCGCCGAACAGGAACACATGCGGACGACCTTCCGGCGTGCCGGCGCCGAGCGCCATCAACGCTTCCAGTGCGGACTCGTCGAGCTGCTCGGCATCGTCCACGAGCAGATAGACTTCCTGCCCGGTCAGACCCAGCTGCACTACCTGCTCGAGAATCGCACCGACTTCGGCCTGAGCGACATCCAGCGCCTGCGCCACCTGGCGCAGCACGCCGGCCGCATCACCGGCGCCACGGGCGGAAACCACCACGCTCTGTACCGATTGTTTATTGGTGCTGGCCACCAGCGCCTGCCGCAGCAGGGTCTTGCCGCTGCCTTGCGGGCCGGTGACCACCAGCAGCAACTGGCTGTAACGCGCCAGGTGATGCAGTTGACCCAGCACCGGTTTGCGCTGGGCCGGGAAGAATTTGAAGCCCGGCACCCGTGGCGCGAACGGGTCGTGACTTAACTGGAAATGGCCGAGAAACGCCTCGTCGGCATGCAAACTAGTCATCGGAATCGTTTTAACCTTTAAGCTGAGCCAGGGCGCGGTAATCCGCTCCCAGCGTGGCCTGTAGAACCTCTTTCGGATAATCGTCGGTCACTACCGCTTCGCCCATCCGGCGCAGCAGCACCAGGCGCAGACGACCGTCGATCACTTTTTTATCAATTGCCATGTGTTGGAGAAAATCGGCTTCGGTCATTTCTGTCGGCGGAACGACCGGCAAGCCGGCGCGCTGGAACAGACGAATGCCGCGATCACGCTCCTGCTCGCTGATCCAGCCCAGGCGCGCGGACATTTCCAGCGCCATCACGGTACCAGCCGCCACCGCCTCGCCATGCAGCCAGACACCATAGCCCATGTGGGTTTCGATGGCGTGGCCGAAAGTGTGGCCGAGGTTGAGGGTGGCGCGTACGCCGGTTTCCTTTTCATCGGCGCCGACCACCGCAGCCTTGGCCGCGCAGGAACGCTCGATCGCATAGGTCAGCGCGGTTTGATCCAGCGCACGCAGGGCGTCGACGTTTTTTTCCAGCCAGGTCAGGAACGGTTCGTCGCAGATCAGGCCGTACTTGATGACTTCCGCCAGGCCCGCCGACAACTCGCGCTCCGGCAGTGTTATCAGCGATGCGGTATCGATCAGCACCACGTTCGGCTGATAGAACGCGCCGACCATGTTCTTGCCCAGCGGATGGTTGATCCCGGTCTTGCCGCCGACCGAGGAATCGACCTGCGACAGCAGCGTGGTAGGAATCTGGATGAAATCGACACCGCGCTGATAACAGGCGGCCGCGAAACCGGCCATGTCGCCGATCACCCCGCCGCCCAAGGCGATCACGGTAGTGCGGCGGTCATGACGGGCGGTCAGCAAACCATCGAAAATCAGTTGCAGGGTTTCCCAGTTCTTGAAGGCTTCGCCGTCAGGCAACACCACCGAGATCACCGAGAACTGCGCAAGGCTGCGGGTCAGACGTTCGAGATAGAGCGGCGCGACGGTTTCGTTGGAGATGATTGCCACCTGCCGCCCGTGGATATGCGGCGCCAGCAGTTCCGGCTGATCCAACAGACCTTCGCCAATATGAATCGGGTAGCTGCGCTCGCCTAGATCGACCTTGAGTGTCTGCATGTGTCCCCACAGTGAAGATGGAAGCAGGCATCCTGCCCTGAAATTATTGGTGTTCTGCGGCCTGTAGCGGTATGACGCCGCTCGCCCGGCATCCGCCACACCCTCGGCGGACGCTGACAGGACGCCGAGGATAGCGCATTTCGGACGATGCTTTAACGGGGCGGCAACTGCGCGAGGCGGTCGAGAATGTCGAGCACCACCATGCGTGGCGGCCGCTCGTCGGTTTCCACCACTAGATCGGCAATTTCCCGATACAGCGGGTCACGGATCTCGAGCAGGTCGCGCAGGGTTTTCGCCGGATCGGCGGTACGCAGCAGCGGCCGATTGCGATCGCGGGAGGTGCGGCCGACCTGCTGCTCGACGGAGGCGTGCAGATACACCACGCGCCCGCCTTCATGCAGGGCCTTGCGATTGGCATCACGCATCACTGCGCCGCCGCCGGTCGCCAGCACCACACCATCGAACGCGCACAGTTCGGCGATCATCGCCTGCTCGCGGTCACGAAAGCCGGGTTCGCCTTCCTTGTCGAAGATCCATGGGATATTGGCACCCGTGCGCAGCTCAATTTCCTTGTCGGAATCCTTGAACGGCAGGCGCAGCTCTTTGGCCAGCAATCGGCCGATGGTGCTTTTGCCAGCACCCATCGGTCCTACAAGTATCAAATTTCGCACAGAATCAACGACTCACAGCAATCGCCTGGTTATTCATGATACGCGGAGTGAGAAATACCAGCAGCTCGGATTTTTTCTCCGAAACCACATCACGCCGGAAAAGGCGGCCAAGATACGGCACATCGCCAAGAAATGGCACCTTATCTACGACCTTGCTTTGAGTATTTGAAAAAACACCGCCGATTACGATGGTCTCGCCGTCATTTACCAGCACTTTGGCGTTGACCTCGTTTTTCTTGATCGGCGGCACATCCTGCACCTTGTTCAGGTAGTCCGGCTCATCCTTGGTGACCTTGACCTCCATGATGATGCGGTTGTCCGGGGTGATCTGCGGAGTAACTTCCAGTGAAAGCGAAGCCTCCTTGAACGACACTGAGGTCGCGCCGCTGGAGCTGGCCTCCTGATAGGGGATCTCGGTGCCTTTGAGGATCTTCGCGGTTTCCTTGTCCGAGGTGACCACCTTCGGCTGCGAGACGATTTCGCCGTTGCCGGTCTTTTCCATCGCCGTCAGTTCGAGATCCAGCAGCACGTTGTCGGTGATGAATGCGATGCCGATCCCCGAAGTGTTATTGACCGTGCCCATGTCGACGAACGGCGAGTTGGTGCCGGTGCTTCCCGGCGTACCGATGGTGCTCGACGAACCGTTGACCCCGGAGGCGTTCCAGTTGCCCTTGTTCTGCACCGAACCGCCCCAGCGCACGCCCAGGCTCTTGTCGTAATCGACGTTGGCCTCAACGATGCGCGCCTCGATCATCACCTGGCGCACCGGAATATCCAGCTGCGCGACGATCCGCCGGAGTTCGTCGAGGCGATCCTGGGTCTGGTAGGCAATGATGTTGTTGGTTCGCTCATCGACGGTAATCGAACCGCGCTCGTCGACCTTGGCCTCGGCACTGGTCACCGACTGGAACAGCTTGGCGATGTCCGACGCCTTGGCGTAATTGACTTGCAGCAACTCGCGACGCAGGGGCGCCAGCTCGGCGATCTGCTTCTGCGATTCCAGTTCCTGACGCTCGCGAGCGGCAATTTCATCGGCCGGCGCGACCAGCAGCACGTTACCGATCTTGCGCTTGTCCAGCCCCTTGGTTTTCAGCACCAGATCCAGCGCCTGATCCCACGGCACGTTCTGCAGGCGCAAAGTGATACCGCCCTGCACCGTATCGCTCGCCACCAGATTGAGATTGGTGAAGTCCGCGATCAGTTGCAGCACCGAGCGCACGTCGATGTCCTGAAAATTCAGCGAGAGCTTGTCGCCGACATAGGCCTGACGGTCGGCGTTGCGCTTTTGCAGGTCGTCGATGCTCATCGGCCGAACGCTGACGGTGAGCTTGTTATCGGTCTGAAACGTGGAGTAGTCGAAGGTGCCGCTGGGCTCGACACTGATCACGGTGCGATCGCCGGTGAGCGCTGCGTTGACGAACTGCACCGGCGTGGCGAAGTCCTTGACGTCGAGGCGCACGCGCAGCTTTTCCGGCAATTGCGTGCGAGCGAAGCTGAGGATGATTTTGCCATCGTGCTCCTGGATATCCGGGGCGATGGTCGGATCGGAGAGGTCGATGACTACGTTGCCCTCACCCTCGGTGCCGCGCTGGAAATCGACACCGCGAATCGCCCTGCTTCGTTGCGCGGCTGGTCTGGCAGGTGCCGCAGCGGCCGTGGCGGCACGCGGTGCCACGGCAGCCGGGCGCGGCGCAGTCGCGGAAGCGCCCTGACCGACCACCACAAACAGATTATTGCCCTCGACCCGCGTGCTGTAAGGCGCCAACTGCGTCAGGCTGACAATCAGCCGCGTGCGATCCTTGGCTTCGGCCACCGTGGCCGTGCGCGCGTTGCCGCTGCCCAGATCAAGATTCCTGTTGGCCAACTGGCTGGTCACGCCCGGCAGATCCAGTGCAATGCGCGCCGGCGACTCGGTTGTGTAGCCCTTGGGCTGTGGTGGCGGGCCGTCGAACGACAGCTTCAGTTCGACGCGGTCACCCGGCAGCGCGGCAACATCCAGCGCTTTCAGACTGGCCGCCATTACCATCGGTGACACCAGCGCTATCCATAGCGAAAAACCGAGGGTGGAGAAAATCCTGTTCATTGTTCGACTTCCACTATGAGTGCTCTTTCAAAGGAATGGTGCGCGGCCGCTCCAGCCAGGCGCCGGCGCCGTCGGGCACGATCTCGACGACATCGACCTGGGTAGGGCTGATGGCGACGATACGGCCGTCGTTGCGGCCCAGGTAGTCGCCAACCTTGAGACGATGCACCCCGCCTGCGCCGCGCAGCAGCGCGAACGAGCCCGAGGCATTGGCAATCGTGCCGACCATTTCGAACTGCTCGATATTGAATCCTTCAAGATATTGCTTGACCCGGTTAGGGTCGGGTTTGACGTTGCGCGAGCCGTGCTTCTGCCCGGCCAGATCGACCCGCGCCTGCCGCGAAAACGGGCTGCGCAGGTTGGCGGCGCTGTAAGTGAATGTGGGGTAAGACCGGAATGTCGGCGTTGGTTCAATCTTGCCCGCCGGACGCAGGCGCACTTCGTTGAGGTACGCGTCGAGGTCGCTGAAGTCATCGCCGCCACCGCAACCGCTCAACGCCAGCACCATGGGCAGGACGAGATAACGAATCGGGGTCATTTCTCCAGCCCCTTGTCGTTATAGCGGTACGTCTTGGCAAGAATGCTCATGCGCAGCTTCGTCCCGCCCTCGGGATTGGCCGGCGCCAGTTCGAAATCGTGCAGAGTCACAATCCGTGGCAGGCCGGCGACGCCGCTGACGAAGGTGGCGAGGTCGTGATAGGCGCCGGTCACGGTGATCTGGATCGGCAGTTCGATGTAGAACGGCTGGGTCACTTCCGGCAGCAGCTTGATCTCTTCGAATTCCAGGCCGCTGCCCAGACCGGTGCGGGTGATGTCTTCGAGCAGGCCCGGCACTTCGGTGTCGCTGGGCAATTGCCGCAGCAGCACGCCGAAGGTGTTTTCCATTTCCTTCATTTGCTGGGTATAGAGCTCAAGGTTCGCCGACAGCCGCGCCTTGCTGGCGAATTGTTCCTTGAGGGTGGTTTCCTCTTCGCGCTTGAGGTCGAGCTGATTTTCCATGTCGCTGATGAAGAAGTAATAGCCAAGCGCGAGGATCAACACCATCACCAGCGCACCGCACAGGGTTTTTACCGCCGGGGGCCAGGAGCCGATATTGCTGGTGTCGAGGTCGTTGAAATCGACGTTGCGCAGGCTTTGCAGCCACTCGGAGGCGTTCATTGCTCGTCCTCCACAACCTTGGGCTGGGTCTGACGAACGGTCAGCTGGAAGACGTTGGCCTGTTCGACTTGATCAGCGCTGGTGGCCTTGACCTCATTCAGGCTTGGCGCGTCGAACCAGTCGGACGCGTCGAGATTGCGCATCAGCTCGGAGACCCGGTTGTTCGACTCCGCCGCGCCACTGATGGACAGGGTCTTGCCGGCCATTTTCACATCGGTGAAATACACGCCGTCCGGCAGGGTACGCGCCAGTTGGTCGAACACCCGCCCGCTGATCTGCCGATTGCCCTGCAGGTCCTGGATGATGCGCATGCGCTCGACCAATTGCTGGCGGCGCGCCTTGAGCTCGCTGATTTGCTTGATGCGTTCGTCGACCACGGCAATCTGTTTGCCGATGTAATCGTTGCGCGCCATTTGCCGCTCGATGGCCGCGGTGATGATCTGGTCGGCAATCAGCACCGCGCCGATCGAGCCGGCCAGCACGCCGATCAGGACCAGCAGAAAGCGCTTGCGCCGTTCTTCGCGGCGCTCCTCGCGCCAGGGGAGAAGGTTGATCCGCGCCATCAGTCGAAACTCCTGAGCGCGAGCCCGCAGGCAATCATCAAGGCTGGCGCATCACTGGCCAGCGCCCCAGCATTGACCTTGCTGCCCAATGCCATGTCGGCGAATGGGTTGGCGACCTGCGTCGGCGTGTCCAGACGCTGTTCGATCAGACGGTCCAGGCCGGGCACCGAGGCGGTGCCGCCGGCGAGCAGGATATGGTCGACCGCGTTGTACTGGCCGGAGGCGAAGAAGAACTGCAGCGAGCGCGAGACTTGCTGCACCAGCGCCTCGCGAAATGGCTGCAGGACCTCGCTGACGTAATCGTCAGGCAGCCCGCCCTGCTTTTTCGCCAGGCCCGCCTGTTCGACCGTGAGGCCGTAGCGGCGCTGGATCTCTTCGGTGAGCTGGCGCCCGCCAAACAATTGCTCGCGGGTATAGATGATCTTGCCGTTGTGCAGGACGCTGAGAGTGGTCATGGTCGCACCGATGTCGACCACTGCCACGGTCAGGCGCTCCTGTGAGGCCGCCAGATGCGTCGCCAGCAGGCCGAACGAGCGCTCCAGCGCGTAGGCCTCGACATCCACCACCCGCGCGGTCAGGCCGGCGAGGGCCAGCGCCGCTTCACGCACCTCAACGTTTTCCTTGCGACAGGCGGCGAGCAGCACGTTGACCCGTTCCGGGTTGCGCGGCGAGACGCCCTGGACTTCAAAGTCGATGGCGACTTCGTCCAGCGGATAGGGAATGTATTGGTCGGCCTCGATCTTGAGCTGGTTTTCCAGTTCGTCGTCGGACAGCCCGGCGTCCATCTCGATGACCTTGGTGATCACCGCCGAACCCGCCACTGCCACCGCCACGCTCTTGACCCCGGTACGCGCCTTGACCAGCAGGCGGCTCAGTGCCTGGCCAACGCCCTCGAGTTCGGCGATGTTCTTTTCGACCACAGCGTTCGCCGGCAACGGCTCCACCGCGTAGGCCTCGACCCGGTAGCGCTCGCCCTGACGGCTCAGTTCCAGCAGCTTCACCGACGTGGAGCTGATGTCGATCCCCAGTAACGCATTGGTCTTTTTATTGAAGAGTCCCAGCACTACCAATTCCCTATGACTTTCCGTGAGTTACGGACTCTGTAATACGCATTGCGTTCCTTCACCCCCGTCTTGACAGAAGCGCCAATGACGCCTCCCACGGAAAAGTGCTTATAATGCCCAGCGATTTTTTCCGCTTTTTACTGCCCGCGCGGATGGCTCTGTGTGTAACCGCAGCCCCGTGCCAAATTCATTCTTTGCCCTGGATGTCCAAAAGCCTTGATTCGTCTGCTGAAATTTTTCGGTTGGTCCATCGTCGCCGTTTTCTGCGGACTGCTCTTAGGTCTCAGCGGCGCCTTTCTTTACCTTAGTCCGGGTTTGCCGTCTGTGGAGGCGCTGAGAAGCATTCAGTTGCAGATTCCTCTGCGCGTCTACAGCAGCGATAACAAGTTGATCGCAGAATTTGGCGAAATGCGCCGTACGCCGATCCGTTTCGCCGACATTCCGCCCAATTTCATCAATGCGTTACTAAGTGCTGAAGACGACAATTTTGCCAACCACTATGGCGTCGACCCGAGCAGCCTGATGCGCGCGGCGACGCAACTGGTCAAGAGCGGGCACATTCAGTCCGGCGGCAGCACCATCACCATGCAGGTGGCGAAGAACTTCTTTCTCACCAGTGAGCGCAGCTTCTCGCGTAAAACTACGGAAATCCTGCTGGCCCTGCAGATCGAACGGCAGCTGACCAAGGACGAGATCCTTGAGCTGTACGTCAACAAGATCTACCTGGGTAACCGTGCCTACGGCATCGAGGCGGCGGCGCAGGTGTATTACGGCAAATCGATCCGTGACATCAGCCTCGCGCAGATGGCGATGATCGCCGGCCTGCCGAAAGCTCCGTCGCGCTTCAACCCGCTGGCCAACCCTGCGCGCAGCAAAGAACGCCGCGACTGGATCCTCGGGCGCATGTACAAGCTGGGCAAGATCAGCGAAGCCGACTACACCGCGGCGATCAACGAGCCGCTGAACGCCAGCTACCACGTGCCGACCCCGGAAGTGAACGCACCGTACATCGCCGAAATGGCCCGCGCCGAAATGGTCGGCCGTTATGGCAGCGAGGCCTACACCGAAGGCTTCCGCGTCACCACCACAGTGCCAAGCAATCTGCAGGAAATGGCCAACACCGCACTGCACGAAGGCTTGATGACTTACGACCAGCGCCACGGCTACCGTGGCCCCGAGTCGCGCCTGCCGGGCAAGACCCGCGAAGCCTGGGCCAGCGAACTGACCAAGCAGCGCACCATCAGCAGCCTCGAACCTGCGATCGTTACCCAAGTCGATAAAACCGGACTGCAAGTGTTGACCCGCACCGGTGAAGAGCACGTTGCCTGGGACACGATGAAATGGGCGCGACCGTTCCTCAATACCAACAGCATGGGCGCCAACCCGCGCCAGCCGTCGGATGTCGCGCAGGTCGGTGATCTGATCCGCGTGCAGCGCCAGACCGACAATTCGCTGAAATTCAGCCAGATTCCCCAGGCTCAGGGCGCACTGGTGTCGCTGGATCCGCAGAACGGTGCGATCCGTTCGCTGGTGGGTGGCTTCGCTTTCGAGCAGAGCAACTACAACCGAGCCATGCAGGCCAAGCGTCAGCCGGGTTCGAGCTTCAAGCCATTCGTTTACAGCGCCGCGCTGGATAACGGCTACACCGCTGCCAGCCTGGTCAACGATGCGCCGATCGTGTTCGTCGACGAGTACCTGGACAAGGTCTGGCGCCCGAAGAACGACACCAACACTTTCCTCGGCCCGATCCGCCTGCGTGAAGCGCTGTACAAGTCGCGCAACCTGGTGTCGATCCGCCTGTTGCAGGCCATGGGCGTGGGCAAGACCATCGACTACATCACCCGCTTCGGCTTCAACAAGCAGGACCTGCCGCCGAACCTGTCGCTGGCACTCGGCACCGCAACGCTGACGCCGATGGAAATCGCCACTGGCTGGAGCACCTTTGCCAACGGCGGCTACAAGATCACCCCGTACATCATCGACAAGATCGAAAGCCGTAACGGCGACACGCTGTTCGTCGCCAACCCGCCGACCGTGCCACAGGGTGGTTCGGCGACCGACGGTATCGCTGCGCCGGCTACCGAGTCGTTCACGGTCAATGCCGCTCCGGTAGCCGGTGAAGCGTCGGGCAATCCGGCAGTGCCGCAAGCGCCGGCCGTGGCCGAGCGGATTGTCGATGGACGTACCACCTACATCCTCAACAGCATGCTGCAGGACGTAATCAAACTCGGCACCGGCCGGCGCGCACTGGCTATGGGCCGCAGTGACATCGCCGGCAAGACCGGTACCACCAACGAATCGAAAGATGCCTGGTTCTCCGGTTACAACGCTGATTACGTAACCACCGTGTGGACCGGTTTCGACCAGCCGGAAAGCCTCGGACGCCGTGAGTTCGGTGGCACCGTGGCGCTGCCGATCTGGATGAATTACATGTCGGCCGCGCTGAAAGACAAGCCGCCGCATGTGCAGCCTGAGCCGGAAGGCTTGCTCAGCCTGCGGGTGGACCCGGTCAGCGGCCGTGCAGCGACACCGAGCACACCGGGGGCGTACTTCGAACTGTTCAAGGCCGAAGACACACCGCCATCGGTGAACGAACTGGGCAACGGCGTTGTGCCTGGCAGCCCGCTGCCGGCGGATGAGCAGGCGCCGATCGATCTGTTCTAGGGGAGCAGCTGCAAGCGCCAAGCTACAAGCGGCAAGCAAAAGCGCGAACGATGCACGCTTGTAGCTTGTAGCTTGTAGCTTGTAGCTTGCAGCTTGCAGCTTGCAGCTTGCAGCTTGCAGCTTGCAGCTTGCAGCTTG